>CAJXZM010000015.1 GCA_913063125.1 uncultured Gammaproteobacteria bacterium
AAGTTTTCTGCACCTGAAACCGCATAAGCGAGGTACGCAAGCTGAATTGCTGCACCAGCAGATACAATTCCAATTATTTTTCCGTTTGCAGGGTTGCTCATTTCACCATTCTCCGATCTGCATACGTTAGTTACGCAGAAAATTATCCAATAATTACTTTTTCATTATGAGTACCCCAACAAGGGGCAAATACCATTCTTCATTTGAGCTTAGGCAAGACTCGTAATATGTGCCAATTGAGGGCTAGTTTTTTTGTGTTTGTTTCACAGCTTTACGTGTTCGTTACGTTTGTTAACCAAAAGACCGTAAAGCTGATGTACTTCGGCAAAGGTAATCTATCGACAAAAATCAAAAAAATGGTTATAATGCGATCAGTTTTTAATCACCTTTAAGTATCAACAGGTGTAAACGGTAATTTTTTACAGCATTTAGTTCTGTATATAGATACCGTTATATTGTTTTAGTCTTTCAAGAAAACATAAGGAGAAATGAGCCTTCGGATACTTTGGCTCTATCGAAGTGACAATGCGCAGTAAAAACACCACCAATCCAACATTTCAGGCGCTTACCGTGCTAGCTCTAATGCTAGTATTATCAGCATGTCAGCCTCAAAAAAGCCTGCTGGAGTCTATTCAGCGTCAAGGCGAGCTAGTGGTTGCAACACGCATGGGTCCTACCACCTATTACCAAGAACTAGATCAATATACCGGGTTTGAATATGAGCTTTCTAAACAGTTTGCTGAATACCTAGGTGTCCGGCTAAAAGTCGTTACGTACAAGGACCTTGGCGAGCTATTAGATGCGTTAAAAAACGGGGATGTTCATTTTGCCGCGGCAGGCCTCACCATAACCAAAGAACGAGCCCAAGAGTTTCGCTTTACCTCCCCCTACCAGCAAATATCCCAGAAAGTCATTTACCAGAAAGGTACACGTAAACCGAGTAATGTTCAGGAGCTTAATCAGGGCCCTTTAGTGGTTATTGCAAACAGCAGCCACTCAGAACACCTACAACGCCTCAATGACAACCATAACAAAATCACCTGGACAGAAAAGTCCAACAGCACCATGTTAAGCATGTTAAACCTGGTTAGCGATGGACAAGCTGCTTATACCGTTGTTGATTCCAATGTGTTTGATCTACATCGAGACATATTCCCAGAACTAAAGTCCGCGTTTAACATCAAGGATTGGGAGCCGCTTGCGTGGGCCTTTCCTCCAACCGCTGACACAACGCTTTATACAGCTGCAGAAAATTTCTTTAATAAAATCAATGAAGACGGCTCTCTTGAAGAGCAAAAAGTACGTTTTTACGGCCACCGTGACTTTGACTATGTTGGCGCTAGAACCTTCATTGCACATATCGATAGCCGTCTATCTCGCTATGAAGAAGACTTCAAAAGTGTTGCCAATGAGCTAGATGTTGACTGGCGGTTATTAGCTGCAGTGGGATATCAAGAATCGCTCTGGAACCCAAATGCCATCTCACCCACAGGGGTGCGAGGGTTAATGATGCTAACCCTACGAACAGCAAAAGAGATGGGAATACGCAATAGACGGGACCCAAAGCAATCGATTCATGGTGGAGCCCATTACTTTAAAAAACTCTATAACCGCTTATCAGAAGATATCAGCGAACCTCATAGAACCTGGTTTGCTTTGGCAGCATATAATACTGGCTATGGTCATGTCCAAGATGCCAGAAAACTTACGGCGCAGCAGGGTAAAAACCCAAACAATTGGTTTGAGGTCAAAACTCACTTACTGCTGCTTAAGAAACGAGAATATTACCAGCATGCTAGACATGGTTATGCCCGCGGTGCGGGTCAGTCAATATTGTATGTTAAAAATATTCGTCGCTATTATGACGCTCTTGTGTGGGCGACAGAAAAGTCCACAGATCATTACGTGCCTGTACCACAAACGTCTCTGGCAATGCTAACGCCAATAGCGCAATAAGCCACACCCCTAGCGCCCCCCCTCAATTAGCTCACATACAATCATTGTTAAGGAGCTTCAATGCCAATCTCATTAAGACACATAGCCATTATCATTAGTTTTGTTTTCTCAACGCAAGCCTGTGTAGCAGAAAATAAAATTCACCGAAACACTCGATTTATAGTACAACTTACTGATGCTAGCATTCAAAAACATCAAAACGATACGCATCGAGTAGAGGCTCACCGAAAGACAAAACTACACCGCTGGAGTCAGCTTACTGGGCTGATATTAGAGGCCGTCCCTCCAACCAACCAACAACGCTGGATTATTAAAGCCAACACACACAAAACCGCGCATATAAAAAAACTGATCGATATAATACGCATTGATAGCGACGTGAAATACATTGAGAAGGATATAGTTATGAACATAAACCAGATACAACGGCCTCCCCCAATGTTAACGCCAGCGACCCCATAAGCTACTAACACTTCCACACTGACAACCTTATAAAGGTAGATTTTTGTCTCCATTTACCCTTCAAATTGTGATGCAAAGAACAAACATTCCTAGCTGAGCCGGGTAAGATAGCCCCTCATAAAACATCAGTAAATTTTCTTCACAGATTCAACCACAACAACAGCGATGAACCGTCTATACTAAAACTATCACGCCTCCTAATACCCACAACTAAACCACAGACTCCACCTAAACGCATATATATATGAAGTTATTGGATCGCACGAAACGGTTATTGAAATTTAAAGATGACCGAGAATTCTTGGCGGATTCATTTGCTGATGAACTCCATTATCAGTCGCGCCGCATAGTATTTCTTGTCTATATTGCCTCGTTTTGCTGGCTCCCTTACATACCCGTCGATAAAGAGTTGCATCCAGACCAGCCTTTAATTATTGGATTGCGGTGGTTACTTGTTGCTGTAGGCGCACTAACCTTCTCACTTAGTCGCCACAAGTATTTTGCACACCGACACCAATATCTAATTACCATATTGGGTGGCTATATCATTATTGCAGCTGGATTGGTGACAGGGTTAAGTGGCTGTGACCCAACTTACGTATCGGGCTATGTTTTACTTCTTTGCTTGCTTTGCATGCCTCCAATTGAAAAAAGGATCACGTTATCCGTCCTTGTTATCAGCTTGTTGCTGTTTTGCATTAGCTCTCTTTATGCCGGCATTGACATTACTTCAGTACGAGTGCGATACAGCCTCAACGATCTTATGGCCACCGTACTTATCGCCACTACCTTCATCTTTATTCTTGATCGTAACCGACATCAAAGCTGGATAAATTCAAAAATAATCGAAAAGGAATCTCGACAAAAAGTTAGTAAAGCAGAAGCCGAAAACAAAGCAAAAAGCCAATTCCTTGCCACCATGAGCCATGAAATCCGCACCCCCATGAACGGTGTTATCGGCATGGCCGAACTATTACAAACCACAGCACTAGAGCAGCAACAACGACAATACCTAGATGTCATTTCCAATTCTGGAAAAGCTCTGCTTAATATCATCAACGACATTCTCGATTATTCAAAAATAGAAGCTGGAAAACTTGGCCTTGAATCCGTTGACTTGGATCTTGATAAACTTTGCCTCGATGTCACCTCTGTATTTAGCCCTGCCGCAGATAAAAAGAAACTTGAGTTATCGGTATCCATAAAACCTGGCACACCAATCCTGATTAAAAGTGATCCCACACGCCTAGGCCAAATTTTATTAAATTTACTAGGTAACTCTTTTAAATTCACCAACAGTGGTAGCGTGACCCTACACGTCAAATCTATCCCACACAAAACCAACAGCACACTAACCTTACTCAAGTTCGAAATTGAAGACACCGGTATAGGCATGAATAACGAACAAGTAGCACGTTTATTTAGCGCCTTCAGCCAAGCTGACAGCACCACCACTCGCGAGTTTGGTGGAACCGGTTTAGGATTAAGCATATCAAAGTCCCTCGCTGAATTAATGGGCGGGGAGATTGGCGTAACCAGCGTTCCTGACGAGGGCTCTACATTCTGGTTTACTATATATTGCGATATTGCCGATGCACAATTTATCAAACAACACCAGCACCCCTCATCACAACCAAAAGGGAACCCCCAACATTCCAACATTATCAGCGGGAAAAACATTTTGGTTGCAGAAGACAATACGGTCAACCAAATAGTCATCACAAACATGCTTAAGAAATTAGGCGCTAAATGTGTCATTGCAAACGACGGAGCAATAGCCGTCGAACGATTTAACAATGCAGAGATGCATTTCGACATGGTACTAATGGATGTTGAAATGCCAAATATTAATGGTTGTGATGCCACTATAGCCATCCGAGAAATCGAAAAGAGTAAATCTCTTAACCCTACCCCTATCCTGGCATTAACAGCTCACGCCATGCAGGAACATCGAGAACTCTGTGAAAAAGTCGGAATGAATGGGCATTTAAGTAAACCGCTAGAATTGGATGTGCTAAGAGACAAACTTTGCCAATACCTCTAAGCCACACCTTCCCATAATTCAGCATGCTTTTTTGCGTTTACGCTCCTCCCTTCTCCGTTTAAAAAATTGCGACAACCTACCACTTGCAACATCAGCTTTAAGCCCGTGACGACATAACACCTGATGATTGAGCTGAGGCGAAGCAAAGAATTCTTGCGTACTCACCAATGCACCCGCTTTGGGTTCTTTAGCAGCAAAGACCACTTCCCGTATTCTTGCATGCACTAACGCACCAGCACACATAGTGCACGGTTCCAATGTGACATAAAGCGTAGCGCCAGGCAGGCGATAGTTTTGCTCCTGCTGGCAGGCATGCCTTAAGGCAACAAGCTCTGCATGTGATGTCGGGTCACAAGTAGTAATAGGCTGATTAAAGCCCTCTCCAATCAGCTTTCCGTCACGCACAATAACAGCCCCTACAGGAACTTCTCCCGCCGCTTCGGCTTGCTCGGCTAACGCTAACGCTTTCTGCATCCAAGCATGGTCATCTTCTGTAAATTCAGATTCTTTCATATCATTTACTTAACCACATGCTCCACGTAACACCTAACTCTGATTTTTTAACAGACACAAAAAAGGGTGCATCAACGCACCCTTTTTAATAAACACTTAAACCCTATTCCCACTCGATTGTGAATGAGCCATTTTTCTTCTTATTTTTCATGCAGTTAAAATCCACCATTAAAACAATACCATGAGAAATACCATGACTAGAAAAAAAATAAAAAAAGTTACATTTATTTCCATTTCGTACAAAAAACCATCAAAACGAATAAAAGCTAAGAGCTTTACATTTGATCTGATCTAAGCGGTCTATACGGATCATACCATTTCTTCGCCCCAAAGAGGCTCATTCATATGTAGAGTTGCAAGGGTGATCAAACTGGTAGGCATGAGTAATTCGGCCCTCCTTGTCAAGAGGGTTTCCCGGTTCGAGTTAGGCCTCTATTATCTTAAGTTTTTGCTCTCATAAAGAGGCCTACTTTCCCTTTTTACCAACTAGCTCTTCGTTGACTAGATTTGTTTACGGGCTCATATGTACCACGGCCATAACTCCGTACCACAGCATTAACCTTAATTGCATGACCAATATTTTCTCGGATCTTAACTATTGCTTCGTCTGAAGCAATGACTAACCACCCATTAGAGCAAATATCATCCATTTTTGGAGGCTGTCGGGAAACAGGGCCATCTTTCCAGTAGATGCTTTCAACCATTAAGTTGCCCTTATCATCAACCCAGCGAAAAAGCCCTTCCCCTGAAATAGACCATCCTAAAGAAAAACCTATAGATGGATTTAATGCTAACCACTCAATGCCTCCGTGATCAATGTATGAACCTGTACCATAAATGACCAGTGATGGTTCTCTAGTAGCAGTGATTTCAGGGTAATCAATTGCAGACCAATGCATCATACTTGGAAATAAAGCAGAAGGTGACGTAACGCCTACATCGTCATTCCATTCTGGATGACAGACTGTAGACATACGAATTTCAGTTGGCAAATCCCAATCTAACCAACTCCAGGTTGTTAGTTCACCAATAATTTGTTTCCCTGTGTCGATGCTATCAACAAATTGTGTAATACCTTGTTCAATATCTCCCAACCATTCATCGTGCTTATGGGATATCTCTCGATCTTTTACCCTCGGTACAACAATACACTCAGGTCGAATACCGGGCTCAAGCGCCAATAACAACTCATCACTACGTTTGAAAATATCTCGCAGAAGATCAACTCCTTGAGGAGGTATTCGCCCTGCATCAAACAACTCGCACACCACGTGAGAGAGTGCAAGCTTTGCCACTTTAGGCCGTAACCTATGATAAGTCAGCTCAAGACCAACCCCTTTCATCCATTTTCTATAAGCTTCTTCTGCCTGTTTATTCCACTCACTCTCTGGGACAAGAGTTTTCATAAAACCGGAAGCTCTGTAGGCCAAATTCTCAAATGGCACGTTTGACATATCAGCCACAAGCCTCGCTTCAGTTAATAAAGGCCTAAGCAGCTCAATCGGATCATCAACATCAGGAAATGTTTCCCCAGGCCGAATGGCGGAAAACGGAATAGCTTCCTTTCTATTATTTATTTCTGGTAACTCCAGCTCGTATACCAAGGGCAGTTTTGATCTCTCTTTTGGAGGCAATTTACCTTCTATTTCTAACCTACTAGCCAAGTCTAAAGCTGTCATCCTTACACTAAAGTCTTCCGACGCACAGAGTGAAGATATATCACCCTCAAACTGAAGAACAAATTCTTTGAAATCCTTTGCCAAGCTACTTAACAAAGACACTATTTTTATCTGCGTCAATCCAATATTGTCTATTCTATTAGCTATTTGCCTACGAATTTCTGGCCAGTTTACTTCAATTTTAGCCAAATCAACGATTGCCTGATGAGCCATATCCCCTAACTCAGGAATGGCAACATCAAGCATATCGAATGCAAACTCAATGAGTAAGCTGGCGTCCTCCTTCTCGCCAATGTCATCTAACAGTGTCGGTGGTTTCTCGGCATCTTGTTCAAAAGCGTCTAGCTGGTATACGTGTTCTTTGATTTCCTTCCAAATGGGCAGGACATCTTTATCCTCAAAGAGAATATCGACAATTTCTTTTAAGTTCCAAATTAAACTACTTGGATACCTATATTCACCAATATAATCATCAACTAAACAAGCTAGCGCTTTAGGCCGCCACTGTTTAGCATCAATTTCAACAAGAGTTTTAAATATCGACTGCTTTGAACCTCCATCCCAATTCAAATCCCAGCCTTTAGCATCCGAGTTATCAAATAAACCATCAAGCAAGCTGTTCGCTTTATCCACCTCACCATGTGAAGACAGCGCGCCAGCAATGCAAGAAACAACATTATTATCAGGTTTAAATGGTTTTAATAGCTTATGAAGTTCCTCTAATTGAGGGACACTCATATCTTTTAAAAATGGCTGAATAAAATTCAGCCAGCGAAAATAATCGACGGATTCCACAGATAGAAGAAGCTGAAAAAGACTTTCAGAAGAATTTACTTTTAGCTGAGCCTCTTCATCTGTAAGTTTATCCCCGGAATTTAATGTCAGAGAGGGCTCATGAGTAACATGCTTTTCTTGGGGTGTAGAAATCGCCATTGATGCATAAAGACTATTGTCCAACCCCGCTTCCCTGACGCCAAGCGCTACCCCTTCTAACCACGAGTACCGATTTGAAGGTAATAGATGTGTATTGATAGATGTAATTAGTTCTTCTACCTCATCTGTCACACCATCATCAGAAAAAAGGCAGCAGCGAGACACCAATTTTTTAGGCAGATCAGAAGGATTGTACTCTTCGAAAGGAATCAGTAGTTTTCTCATCATTACTGATATTTCTTTAAATGGAGGGTTAGGGCTATCAAGCATTCCAGACAGCAACCCTGTTAGGCCCGGAGCATAATCAAGTCCTTTATGGTCGAACAACCACCTCAGGAGCTTTAAGCCATATTGTGGATTCCAACGAGTGGCAATAGTAATGAGATCAAGTCCTGCTTCTTGCGTACCACGACCATTTCCCGATTGCTCCAAATCTACTAACGCCAAAGAAAATCGACATATTTCATCGTAAGCCAAATCAGGATATTGATTGATCAACTTACCTAACCACGATACCCAATGAGAAAACTGCCTATCTTTCCTATGATATATTCCAAAAGAGCCCATGAAAATTTTTGGTAACAGGCTAGCCGCTCGATCAGGCTCACCAATCTTTGACCACATTATGGAAAGTTCATAGTACTCGGATATCTTGGAGTGAATTTCGTCGAAATCGGGTATCTCTTTTTCTATTTGATCAAGAACGTCAACTAAACCATCCCTGCCATATCCTTCCTTATACAAAGTGAAAGCAATTTCTCTTCGCCAGCTAGGAGGCCAATATCGCCTATCCCAATCTTTTCTAAAAGCATCGGCTAAAGCCAAAATACAATCATGCCCATGCTGAGATGTAGCCCTTATCGCGAAGTTAAAGTAATCTACAGCCGCTGATTCAAACTCATACCACCCAATCCAATCTCTTGTTTGGTTATAAGGCTTTCGTAACAATTCAAATGATGGTTTTATCTCTTGAACAATAAAACTTGGTAGCAGCTTCTCTCCAGCCCAACCTCGCCCCCAAATACTTGAAAATCTGACTAAAGCACGTTCAAATAAGACGTTTCCTGTATACTTTTCATCACTTTCTTTTGGAACCATCTTAACGGGATCAACATCTTGGCCCAGCGCCGCTCGCAGTCTATTAAGACGAATTCTATCTGCGAATGGACTTAAGTTCTTCCATTGGCCATAAACGCCATGTTTATAAAGTTTTGGCTTTTCTATATTTTCAAACCACTCTTTAGCTTTATCTATACATCCATTGGCTCTGTAATCCAGTTCAGCAACCAACAACTTTTCTGAAAAATCCAAGTCATCATATTCATTTTCAGACCAATCAATAACTATCTTGAATGCGGGGTCTATCAAAGCCGACGGATATTGGTTAATGCATATGGAGAAACATAAATTAATAAGACTATCAAAGTGCTCCTTGTTTTCTGACAAGAAAGTGAAAAACTCACCTATATTACCTTCGTCTTTTGTTTCATAAACACCATTGACCATCCGTCTCATTAAGCGGGCATGCAGATCTTCATCATTGTCGCTCCACGCCCCAACATCATTATTTTCATACCTCGTTTGATGTATAGTCGATACAATCTCGCCTAGCGGTAAGAAATAATGAGCCACATCAGCCCATCGTTTCAAATCTTTAGCTCCATCATGATGCGGATCAACTGCATCCCCACCCGATAAATAGCTCAGAGGCTCGGCGGACTCAAAGACCCTTTTAGCCTCACTAAAGAAGCTGTTCTCAGCAAGAACCTTAGAAAATTTAAGTGCTTCAGAATCATTTACCCTTAGTAGATCTCCATCAAAAATATAATTAATCGCTGAACTTATTCCTTCAGATGAAAATAGGAGATTAAGTACATCTACTTCATTAAGGGCATCTCTTCGCTCTCTGATCTCGCACTCAATTAAGATACATCTCACCACAGCAAGCGGATCATTCAGCTCTTTCGCCGACAATAGAACAGCATCAATATCATCTGTTACACTCGAAATATTCCGAAGACTAAAGAACTGCTTTCTAAAATAACTCTGAGTCCCAGCCTCAAGAACAGCTACCATTTGCTGAGCATTAAAAAGATGATGAACTGATTCCCATCTCATTGGATCACTATCATCAGACGACTGGAGACAATGTTCAGCTAATACCTTGTGATACTCTATATTTTTTGAATCATCAAAATTACCAAATAGATTTCGGCTAGTTTTATCCAAAATAAACTGCCTAAAACTATTATGAAAAAATCGCCAACTTACATCACTGTCCTTCCTAAAATAATGGGATGCACTCGATATAAACGCGCGAATGGTTGAATGGTCAGACCATTCCTCTAGCACTTGAGTATTTATTGACACTCTCAATCTTGACAATAACGCAAGCAAGTCAACAAGGTTCTGATTGCTCTCTATTTGCCGCCAATAAACTGAGTAGCTTTGCTCAATATGTCCTTGGTAAAGAGGAAACTCATCAATAGCTTCATCAAAATCCCTACCTGAACTACCAGTAATAAATTGCAGCAAATAGACCAAAGATAGTGGGTGCCCCAATGATTTTTCGAAAACTTTTTTCTTACTGTCATCTGTTAGTTCGGAACAACCTGGCCATTCGTTTATGGCTGCATAGACGTTTGTCCGAGTCAGAGGAGATATAACAATGGCTCGACCTTCATGGCTGATATGCTCCTTTATGGTGTCTGAGAGATCGTTCAACTCCAACGTTTGACTACCTAGAATAAATATCACCCCATCAGGCACGGTGTTAGGAGAGGGCAAATCTGACAACAAGCTCTGTAGAGGATTTTGCTCTCGCTGGATATGATCTAACCCATCGACCATAATGATGGTAATTACGCCATCATTTTTCCATTTATCGTGGGCTTGCTGAAGCTGCTCTCCTAACAACGATAGGTATTCTTCTCTTGAGCCAGGCTGCCCGGAACTTTCACCACGATAGCCGTGGTTTCTTAGCGATAAGGTGATGTCATGAAGAAACGTAGTCGCTTCACCACGCCCTTGGTACGTGCTATCGGGAACATATGCGTAATATCTAACTAATTTATATCCTGCTTTATACTTTAAAGTATGAGTAAGCGTTGTTGACTTTCCCGAGCCAGGACCTCCAAGCAACGCGACATAACCTTGCTTTGTTTGTGATAAAACATCAGATATAGAACTCACAGTTTCTTCAATTTCTTGATAGGTTCGATCTATAGGAAATTCGTGAACAAATTTATGCTTAAACCTATGACTCCATGACAACCTATCCAACATGCCACCTTTGGATAACTCAATAATTCGACGTTCACCTCCCGCCATTTTCGTTAGGAGGTTATATATTTTTTCAATGTCCCCTTGTTTTCTTGCTTGACCCTGATTGGTTACAGGAATATCGGCTGGCCGCTTATAGTTGAATTCAAGCTCACAACTACGGATGAAACGCAGAAACTGAGCGTCGTTAAATTTTGACCGGTGCTGTAGATCCGACAGTGCCTCTTTCCAGCCTGCAGTCACTTTATCAAGGCCTGTTTCACACCATGCTCTATCGAACCAACACTCTTTTAAAAATGATTGAAAGTGAGCATATTGAGGAGCAGTATCACCTAAAGGAATTTGGGCTTTAGGATTTGAGCTAGGTACTAGTTTGTGAAGCAAATGAACCTTTACGGCTCTTTCCTTGTAATGCTCATTTAAGTGTTCCCACCCTTCTGTAAGCTGCCTAAAAAGGCTGAGTTTTTCGTCTCCCTTTTTAGTCGTGCCATCTCTTACAAAATCGGCATAACTTATTACATCGGTATATTCCGCCCACTTTACCTGATACGCATCAAGCTTACCTGTAGTCGCTATAAGTATGTCATCCAAGCTTCCTGCCTCAGGATCAGCAACTCGAAACCACTCTAGACTCCCATCAAGCAAAGCTTCATATATTAAACTTGCCGCTATTTCATATTGAGGAACATACCCTAACATTGCTGTACGCTCACCATCCCCGGAGTTAGTACTCATACTGTTATTAGCTCCTCTGCCTATTAACCTTTGTTATTCACGCTTATCTATTTGCAATTACTAATGCAGCTATCGCCGCAGCGCCCAATAGCAACAGCCCAGTATTTGATTTCTTCTCGGTCTCTACAGCTATACCATTCTTTATCGCATTATCGAAGGTTTGCTCAATACTGGCCGTCACTTCTGTCATCGGCAAGAACAATAACCCTGTACTCTGCCTCCAGATCAACCCAGGTTTTGGGTTCCTTTTGCGCCCAGTAAGCATTGAGACACCCTTCGTCAAATTCGCTGTCTTGGCTGGGGGTCACCAGTGAAAACTTTCGCTCTAACGGTACTTTAATGTCAACCATCAGTAGGAACCCCACTCTACGCCAGACTCAGCTGATAATAAATCACGTCCCAAAGCATCCCGATCAACAGGAAAGGCTTGCATCTCTGAAGGAGTCATTTGAGGCGAAGAGGCACCACGCCGAATATAAGCTTCTTTTTTTGCAAGCAGATAATTGAGACCATTGGCTTTGTGGACGTCAACAACCAATATAAACAGCTCATTGTGTTCTATAAGGTAGGTATTGAAACACTGGTTCTTATTTAGCGATTCCTGTAGGCGTTTAATCACCATTTTCTCATAACACTCTGCACCCTCGTTAGGAGCACATTGGTAATGTTGCTGGCAGCCCTCGTTGATACCGATAATACGCGTATCATCAGCGACACCAATAAACAGCTTACCGCCCTGGTGGTTGGAAAAAGCACACACCGTTTTATCTAATTCCCACGCCTTATTGTTCTTTTTAGAAACTAGGTCAATGTACTGTTTAAACTCGCAATGTTCGCTTTCACCAGCCGTAATAATTTGCAGCAGCTTTGTCAGATCGGTGTTGCTCGTTTGAGCACCGTAGCGATACTCCCACTCGGATGATGAGCGGTAATCGACGATCTCATCGCTATCAGTCAATAGCCACAACTCTACGTCCGAAACTTTCTCCTGCTCAAATGCATACCTATCCTGAGAACTGCTTAAGTTCACCGGATCACCGTCGATCGCCCCTACTACGGATAACGTGTCCGTTGATTTGCAGTGATAACGAATTTCCTCATTTGAAAGTGCTAGATACCCTCTCTGGTCAGAAATATCGACACATAGTTCACCTTTTCTACCATCACTGGAGCCATGAAATCTATCCAACCCAAGAAACTCTCTCACATACTCAAACGCTGATGGATGAAAGGTCATGCCATGAGCCACTAATTTACTTTCGCGGCAATGCACGTCAGAGCACACTTGTGCCGAAAAACGCCTGATAGGGTACTGGTCATTGCATGCGTGACTCGGAATTAAACTCTCGGTCCAATTCAGGTTCCCCTCTCGATGTCCTAGAACAGGAATATTTGGTATTGGAAGGCCAGAGCCCCTTTCAAGGCCTTGCATCAATTTTTCCAGAGTTACGTCATTTACAGGTTGGCAAATAAATTGGTAATCGGGATACTTATACCAACACGCTTGGTGTTCAGTGTCTTTAGCATTGTCACCAAGCGTGAGCACGCCGAGCAGCAAAGACCATTCGTTATTGTTTTTTGTGTAAACACCTCGAAAAACACCTGAAGTGCTCGCGTCTATATCGACGAAATTAGCGATTCGCTTCGTGAGTTCGGGTTCTTGTAGATTATTAATCTGTGTTAAAGACATATTTATACTGCAGTCATTTTTTTAATATTAATCCATCTGCTGGCAAGCAACGAGACCAGTAATCGTCAAGGCCTTTCTGCTGGTTAATTGTGATGGAGTAGTTTACCGACTCTGTTTCCATTACGAGTGATATCAACAGTGCTTTTGCCATTGGAGGCTCTAAGTAACCCTCTTAGCTCACGTTTTGCACGGCTAATAGGAATATCGTTACTACCCGGGTGCTTCAGATACTCCAGATGCCCCACGGAGCATATTCTCTCTATGGTATTGACGTATCCCGCTTTCCTGACCAGCTCTTCGCCTTCAACCGACATCCAGCGTATCACTTCAAGAATAAGCTCCTTCGTATCAAGTAGTTTCAGCATTGCGTCTGCAATTGAGGCTGGCTGGCCAATATTCCATACAGGTTCGTGGTGAAAAGCTTTGTTTCTGAAGCCTTTTATAGCTATCAGTTTTCCTTGAATAATGCTTCTATCTCGGGCTCTTTTTGGCGCATTAGGGAAAACAGATCGCAGTAACGCTGGCCACAACGCCTGAGTATTACGATTCACATCAAATGCTGCATTAAAGAGGTTCGTCCAGAAGCCAAATGTCACCTTTGCAACAATCCGGTCTTCCAGCACAGTCGCTGACGGTGAAAGTCGCAAATCACGTCGAATTTGATCTCGTGCATTCTTGATGGAGTTATGACACTGACGAACAACTCGCTGCTGACTCGTAGATAAGCTACCTGATGGGCGTGTCGCGATATTATCGAACCAGAATGCCCCCAGTGCCTGATGAGCTTCTTTATGTATCGCGTTTCTCAGCGTAATCTCTAATACCTGAAGTAAAGGGAAGAACGCAGCAGCGACCTCTTTGTTCCACAGGTAACAACCCAATAGCTCGATATCATTTGAAGGAGAAAAGAACGTTCTATAAGTATCCAACCGTGGGGTCGAGATATAGGGCTCCAGCCCTGCATGGTTAATACTTCTCAATTTGACAATTCCATATCTTTATTGTAGATTTAGCGCATAGCTAGTGAGGATTCCTCTCCCGCCTGCCTTTACGGTTGAGTGGTGATGCCCTCACAACAAGCGAATGTTACAGAACCTTGGTGCGAAAGTGTCAGGGTTTTTTAATGCCTGTAGTTTTATAACCTGTTGTTTCTATAGATATTTTAGACGTATTTACCACTTTTGGCTTCAGGCATACTGATAAGCCATATAATGCCCTAAAGCGTCTGAACTCTCCACTTTTGCCCTATCCTGCAAGTCAATGAGCGTCACAGCTTTATTTTTGATCGTTTTTTCGGCACATTTTAGTCACTCTCTCTAAATCTCATGAAAACTCAGGGCGTCCACAGGCTTTTCCGGGTTCACTAAACGCTCATTCCCCTGCGGAGAACTGTCCGCCCTCGCAACCCCTAACGCTCCAACCCTCCGGGCTGCTTGGTAACTCATCATCCTCACATGGATAAACCCCCGCTAGGGGCCCTTGCCGCCCCACGCACATTGCAAGTGAAGGCTTCTCCAGCGAGTCAGGAGCGCAGGCGGGCGCTGCGCTCGTTGATAAACAATGGATACTGGAGGTAGTTAAAATGAAGAGGACAGTGTACGAAGTCATCAAGGGATAAATACCACTTCAGCCATCTGGTATTCATCTATATTTCACGAACCTCCCCCAGGCTCACCTAAAGATGAGGGCGCTTTCGTGGGTTTTTCAGCAAGTTCATAACTGTTTCTTTTTCCAGTTTTCAGCACGCCAATTGCGTGAAGGTTTTTCAAAACTTGCTGTACCGCACTGTGATCAACACCATAATTTTCTACTCTGATTTTACGAAACACAGGTGGTACGGCCCCACTCAATATATCGCAGATTAACTGAATAACGGCTTGCTGTGCTGTCAGGTTCAATTGGTCACTATTGTGGATAAAAGTCCCTTTTGCATCACTATTCGCTCTACCCCCCTCCTTCCCATCGACTCTAAACACTTGTACCAAACTAATCATGCCTAACGTGCTAACTTCCAACAACAAACTAAGAATGCCATAACCAATGATTCTGGCAGTATCCACACTGACATTCAGCACCTCCCCCACCTGCTTAAAAAACTGAGCCGTTGGCACTTGCTCTGCGGCATTGTCCCTGCCTGTGGATGGGAGTCGTTCAATCAGTACATTCAAAGAAACACGAAGTTTCGCGATAGCATTGGCATCACCTTCACCGGCCTCCCATTGTTTGTGATGTGTACTGTTTAAGCGGTTATCCAATAAGCGTTCATGGTGAGAAACTTCTTGGGCAAGACTTTCAATCTGATGCTGTAGTGCCACATATTCACCGGTGTTAGTCTGCGCTTCCTGCAATAAACTAGCCTCAGATGACATAAAAAAAGCACAACTGGCCAGCCATGAAAAAGTCATTAAAGTGAGACTGAGTACCACAAAATAGATGCTGTGTTGACGCTGCGTCCAAAATAGGTATTTCCCTATATCGATACAACAACCAATCAGCACAAACAATACTGCCAAAAACACTGTTTTATTGACACCATCAGGTTCTGACAACACATTAAGACTAACCCCCGACAACGACAGTGCAAACAGCCCCGTCAATATCATGCTAACCAAACAAAAAATAGATTGGGTAACCTGGGTCAAACGCAACATGAGAAAAGCTCCACATTGCATTTATGCTCAGGGAACAAAGATAGAGGATGACCTACCGGCTTTCTTTTTCCACCGACCAACGGCACTAAGGGCTTGCTCACAATAAACCTCTTTTGTGAAAAGCTAAACGACTGGCTTAGCCAAACCCTCATACTGCCTGTCACATGCTATTGCCTGCGAGTAAAAACGTTTCACACCTGCCGAACCATTTCTTCAAAAAACGGAAGTACGCCACAAACACACTGTGACAGCGTACACATTACAAACAATTATCTACCCTAAATAACTTGATTTTGAATAAATTAAATTTATTGCGCCTATCGAACAAACCCCTAATTAAATAACTGTCTTCCCATTCTGGACAGTTTCTCTGCGCTTTTTTGTTCTCACATCAATAATATGGAATTTTAGGGCTGTTTCTTGTAACGGACTACACAGGTAATTACACATATGGCTAATTTCGAAGATAAAATGTGTCGAGCCGCTGCCCATTCACTCATCGCTTCACTGGATTCTCTGCAATCAACTCACTTCAAAGAAAATCACCTACCCGACAAACTCATTGCGATACTGGCTGAACTCAACCTACCCCAGCAAAAATGGCTCATTCATCGTGCTGGGAATTATCTAACTTTGGTGTTAGACCCCTCAGCCTTGGAGCGGCAGCTCAAAGAACTAGAAGACAAACAAGAAGTACATGAATTGGAAAACACTTATTTACTGCTGGGCGCACCTCGAACACTGATGCGCCGCCTATTCGGCATGCATGCTTCGGAATTTACCCGCCGCCGAGAAATACTCAACCTAAAAGGCATCAGTATGGGTCGCCCGCCACAATGTGATGAGGCAATGGAACATAAAGTCTGGCTGTTATGGCAATCCCACGAAGAATTAGATATCCGTCATCGGTTTATCACCATAGCCGAAGAAGCCAATCTTGACTTGCATATGGTTTGGGGGGCTTTGCGGGAACATATTGATACTTAGCGTCTTCGTTTTTAAAACAATGTCGGCACTCATAAAATGAATGCCCATCACCATTCTTACTCACAATAGCGTACACTGTCAGTATCACTGGTGATATTGGAATCGCTGGGAGAGGAAAATGCGTCTATTAAAATCACTCTGTAAATTGATAACAATAGTGCTAATTGGCACGCTGGAGATGTGCTGGGCTGCGCTTTTGTTTTTGATTGATTTTATTGACGAAAACGATCAACCAGAATACTCACCACAAAATAAAGAAAATGCAGGTGAAATGGATTATGCCAGACACTTTAATGATGTGTACGATAACCATAACCCTCACAACAGCTACAATGACCGCCAATAAAAAAACATCTATAAAGCTCTCGCTCTATAGATGTTCATAACAGCCACCTAAGCAGCTTATTTTTTCTTATACCAATTTCAGTTAATCCTCATGCGGCAGTAAAATCGTAATTACCGCCTCACTTGAATCACCCGGCCCAACAATCAGCTTCAGCGTGGTCAGTTCAGCGTCCATCGACCGCCCATCTTTCGGCACTCGATGCAGTTCAAACAAGATTCGATCCCCTGAACTCTTATTTGTCCGAACAGCAAAGGATGCCATATAAAGCACATCCCATAACCGACCTGGTTGATCCTGATGGATCTTTTGTTGCTGACTATCATCATCCGTCCATGCGACACAATCTCCCCAGGCTCCAGCGGTTAGAACAACCGGCCACTTAAAACCGGCTTCCTTAGCCATTGAACCTGGGTCAATCAATACACCGTCCTCAATGGCTTAAGCACGGGTGTAAGTATAAATAACATCGCCAAACAATGATTCATCGGTTGGTTTACTTGAAGTATGACTCATAGTGTTTCTCCTAGATTGGATAAGCACCGGGGTATACTTCCGCCCTGTCGAGGAAGAAAACACTTCCCCGGCAGGGTGGTGGGAACAGTAGTTCCCAATAGAAAAAAATCAACACCTAGAGAGCTGTAGCTCTAAAAGTGCGGATGTTGGCCAATTACAAAAGCCCACGTTCTGCAAACGAAACAACGCTACTATCACCGACAATCAAATGATCTAGCACCCTGATATCCATCAGTGCCAATGCCTCTTTTAATCGCTCAGTAATACGCTCATCAGCAACACTTGGCTCCGCCACACCGGATGGGTGATTGTGTGCAAAAATGACAGCGGCGGCATTTACCTTCAACGCGGATTTAACCACCTCACGAGGATAAACACTGCAACCATCTATCGTACCCACAAACAACTCCTGATATTCAATCAATCGATGCTGGCTGTCTAAAAACAAACAACAAAAAACTTCTTGTTGTCGTTCCGACAATTGCAAATGCAGATAATCCCGTGTTGCGCTGGGTGAAGTAAACACCTGATCGCGTGTTTGCAATCGTGCGTAAAGCAAGTGTTTGGCTTCTGCAATCAGTTGGTTTTCCTGCTCAAACGTTGTATCAGTAGCATACATTTCGTTTGAAGGTTTAACGCTTTTCATAAACTGTACTCCCAAAAAATAAAGGGAACACAGCCAGTTCTTATGGGAACGGTGGTTCCCATAAGAGAAGAAAAAGAACAACAGGTTGAGGTATCAACGCTGCTGTTCCGGTGGTTTTCTATCCATTGACTGCCTGAGCAGGTGTATCCTGATTATCAAAGGTGCGCGTGTCTTCATAGACCTGTTCACCATTAATCTTCAAAGATAATATCCGCGTCAGAAACCCACCGATAGTCGCCCCTAATTCACCGGCATGCTTACCTTGTTTATAGATAAACGGCTTAGCGCGGGGGTTGGCCATTTTAAAACGAACGATCACTTTTACATCCTCGTTATCAATAGCCTCGCCGTGTTCCAATACCACTTTAAGCGCAGTTTCCGACGCGATAATGAGATCGTGATACTCATAATGCACATCGTTTTCTGGCCCTTGGATTACGGCAACTTGCACAGCGTGACGGGTAGGTTTTCCCTCGGCACCGAATTCACGGACACCATTGAGATAACCAATACCGCTGGCGTACTCGTTAAAGTAACGAACGTCCTCTGCGGGAGCAGCGGTGTTCTCGGATGTTTTTGTTGCTTGTTTAGCTGGTTGACTCATAGCAATTCTCCTGTTTTATGAGTAGATCAAAAAAAGGGAACGGCTGACCCATAGGGGCAACAAATCCCCCTGTTGGGTGAGTAAACTAACTGATCAATCAGCGCTTCAGTAGAAGCCACTGCGCACCACGCTGCTGCGTTGATCACGGTATGAAGATGCCTTTGACCTGGCAAGGTACTATTGAGGCAGCAATAGCGACTGTTAATTTCTGTTTCCCACCAATTCATTTGGATGCTACTTTTCTTTTTGCTGACTTTCCCTTTCTATTAATCCGTAACCTGGCATTTCCCACACCAGAAGTACCGCGTGTCAACGCCGAAGTCACTCCGTCTAAAAGTGATGCCGCACGAATACCCGCCAAGCCAAGATAAAGCGATAAAATAAGCGGCAGTGCCAGATACAACGATCCTGTTAAAAAATTAAGAATGATGCGTTTCAAGGTTAAATCCGTACTAAACAACGTGGTGATACTGCCAGGATCGGGATACAACGCTTGAATCAAATTCTGATCAACCCACCACGCGAAGAACCAAAGCACCGTCCAAAACTTCACAGAAAATAGAATCATTGCGCCCAGAATTAACAACGAAAATTTATATCGGCTCAATAAAATAAAAAACGGCAACAGTGTGTACAGCCCCATCAACACAAGTGATTGCATCATCGGAGCCGCTTCAAGAAATACCCGCAAATAGGCGGCAAAAGAAACACTGGTTTTACCGAGGCCATAAGCGGCTAATCCCTGCTGCGCCGCATTTTGTACGGACACCATAATGCCCGGATCACCCACACTGAAATCCACCAAGTTTCCATAGGCAAAATCGTAACCCCGTGTTGTCCAGCGCGGTGGCGAATTAATTAATGCCATTTGAATAATCGCATCACGGCGTGGTGCGGGATCCCAACTCGGTTCTGCGGCAGCAGACAATAAATCCAGATCACCCAATTCACTGAGAATGGATTGTTGAATGCCCTGCCACCACTGCGTACAAAATGGCTTCCCATAAATAGGGGCATTACTGGCATCCCATTCTACGTCCCTGAGTGCTGACCACGGATAACCTTCGCGCACCGAGTCGGCACGAATTACATTGTAATACCCCGGTATTTCCTGATAGACATGAGAACCGATCCAATCAGGATCAGTCACACCATAGCGGTTTAACAAATTAGTAATGGCCGCACTGGTAGGTCGTTCCGCCAAATATTTAGATCGAGCTTCAACAAAACAATCCCTGAAAAAATCATTGATTTCATGGCGTAGCTTGGGATCACTGATTTTGGCATCAATCAGTTCATCCACATAACCCCGATAGTTTAAAGTCGGTGGCACTGACTCCATCACTGCACGGTTAAACCCTGAACTAAAGCTCATCACTGCAAACCAGAACACCGGCACCTTGACGGTCGCAGGCGCACCATTGAACGAAATTCCCCCACCATAGGTAGTGCGGGAATTATTGACCGTTGCTACCGGTTGTGCAGGCGATCCAATCAAAGCACGCGGCGTAAAAGACAAATCCACCGCATTCAACGGCGTAGCCGGTACAGCGGCAATAACGATGACAAAGAACGCCACAAAAAACTCGACTTCAATAATACGCAACGTGGTATTACCCGCTTCTTGCGCATCTTCCCCCGCATAAGAGCGAATAATCGTATCCAGCAAGATACCCAGGAACGGCAAAAAGACCATGCCAGTCGCCACCAACACATCCCAGATGCTGTTGTAAAACAGCCAACCAAACAAGGTAGTGAATAACTCAAGCGTGCTATCAACGGCCATCGTCTACCCCACCCACCGAAATAATGCAGCCAAGGGGTTTTGAACCAGTAGCAGCTCATACAGCACGATCAAGATGATGAGTGGCCGACGACTCACGGATTGCCCACGGCATGTGGACTGGCGGTAATTGGTGACGAGTCTAACCAAACGAGGCCATGACAACAGTAATACGCCATAACCAACTCCTCGCCACCAGCCCCAAGGTAATTGACTAAATTTCTGCTGAACAGCTTGATGTTCAGCACCCATCGATAGTGCCACCATAAAACCAACGGCCAGTAACAGAACAAACCCCATCAATGTCCAAAGCCACAACAGGCATTGCTCTTTTAGAGTAGCGAAGTTCATTATTGCACCCCGCCATTTTTAAGGGGTCGGGAATCTGATGACACCGCTGCTGGTGTATTCACTGACGATTGACGGGTCGCATTGTCTCGCAGCAACAACTCAATCACGGTGGAAGTAACAAACTGACTGCGTATGTCTTTTTCAAAAATAACATTGCGGATTTCACTGTCCAATTCATCCAATGCCAGCGTAATTTCATTTTGGGCAATTTTATTAGCGGCCACATAACCCTCTTTACGACCGGCCAGTAATAATCGGCGGATAATCATCGCCTCTTCCATCACTCGCGCTTCAGCGATTTCCTGTGAAAATTTATTAATCAAAATCGATTGTTCTTGTGGTGGCAGATTGCGAATAGCTAAAATAACTTGCAAGGTGATCGCAATACCGGGGGCTTCAACCTCCTCCAAGTTCTCACGAGTGGGTTGCGTTGCACCAGCGACTAAACTCACTAATAACGGGATAATATCTTCGGCGGTTTTTTCAATATGGGGCATTAAACCCTTGCCAGGGCGAGTACCCCGACGACAGGTTTCACACAAACCCACTTCAATTTCACCCAGCACTTCATTGATCCATTCATCCACCTCATTTGGGCCAGTAAAATGCCGATACAACGGCGCACTGCTAGGCAAATCACTTTGTGTTTCAGGTGAGCGTTGCGACAATATATTCAAGCCTGCACTGGCCACATCGGACAGCACATGAATAGGTGGTTGGTTAGCGCCGCCCTGACGTATACCCCCTACCCATTCAATACCGTCTTCTGGCGCGTCTTCGGCATCCTCTACCGCTTCGTGTATATTGGCACCACCCACACCCACTGACTGCTTCCATGAGTCACCCCAGCTCATCGTAATCCACTCATCATAGGGATTGACGTTTTGGCTAATTTCATACTGGATGCGCTCGCAACTTTTGGTCGCTAGCGAAAACGCTTCATTGGCACGTAACAGAGCATTTTGGAATAAGTCGTATAAACCCGGATTGGCTTTTTGCAGGATATAGCCCGGTAAGTTGGCAATGGCGGCAGCCGCTGCTAGTTCAATAGCATTCACCGCATTGTCCACACCGTTACGAATATTTTCCATGGAGCTTTCAATCGCCACCATCGGGTCGAAGCCACTGCAACTGAGGGCAGAAGCCTGTCCATTCAGAGAAAAATCAAGGGTAGTAATGTTGAGGCTGGGAGGAATAGCAATATCTCGGCCACCGCCTATTTTGTAATAAAACAGACTGTCATCATTAGGTGCTTCTACGGCCCGTACTGACGTACCGATGGCACAAAGACAAAGACCAAGACCAAGACCAATAGTGATAAGATATGCACGGCAGCATTGAGTGGATACTCTGCTTATGCAGTTCATAAACACACCTCCACCGGCACCGTAAACAGATACGCGCCCTTGGCTTCGCAACACTCATAAGGCCGCCACAACGCAAAGGCATAACGGTTGTCTTCCGATTGCCTGCCCGTAGACCATGACTGTGAATACACATCATTTTCACCAAACGCATAACATTGCGTATCAACTTTGGGAGCCAGCATTTGCCATACGCCCGTATCAGGGTCGTTCTCAACCAATTCACCGGGGAGCCAAGTACGATTGTAATTATTGCCGTCCAGTGGGTTATAAATGTGCGGTTGCTGGGTTTGCGTCACGATATTGCCCACACGCTGCGCAACAACAGCGGCAGCTTTCACATCGTCCTTTTGGTTGATAAAACCTGTGCGAGGCCACACCGGCCCCCATTGCTGCTGAATACCGGAGCCAACAACACGGCGGCCTGGCAGCAAGTTAAGCAGGTACAGCATTTCGGGTAGTCCCAAACGCCATACCAGCGCATCAAAGCCCGATGATAAATAGGGCTCCATCGATTCCGCTTCTGAAGGGCAGTAATAACCGCTGTCCGCTATCGAATCCGTTAATGAACTAAACGGGTGACCAATTGCCGTGGCTTCTTTGAAGCGTAAACTGTGATCAGTATTGGGATTGCCGCCTTCAACTCGGTGTCCACCGCCCACAAAGGCATCGTGAAAAAGCCCCACAAAACTATCAGCTCCCTGACTTTCCAATGAACCGTATATTGATTGCGCTTCCTCCCACGGATTATCACCTGGCTCATCGTAAACACTGACAATAAGATCGGGGTTGTAATGACTCACCCGGATGCTGGTTTCAATGTCACACTCATAAATACTGCATCTCAGCCAAACACACACGCCGGTAATACAATAATTTAGGCATGTTTGATCCAATGTCATTGCGCCGGTAATGTCGCTTAGCGTTAATGTTGTTGGCTCTAATTCCACTGCTTGTAGCCTGTGACTCGACAACAAGAGAATTATCAATCCGGTGCTAAAGCCTTTCCACGCACACTTAGTCATCAGCAACCACCTCCTGCGTTTCTTTCAACCAGTGGCGGTACCGTTTTGTTGCCGCGTACAAATCCGTCACCCCATAAACAATCACTTGTTGATCAAAAACAACAGCGGGGTAACGATCCAGGCCGTATTTCATCGAGAGAATTAATGCCTGATAAGCCTCCCGTAATTCCTTGTTCAATTGGTTTTGTCCAACAGCAGCAATACGCTGCTTCATAAGGGCCAAAGCCTTATCTTCATCAGCGGGTAAATTTTTGCCAAAGCGCTGTTCAATGTGATCAACAGCATCCAGATTAAACAGTTGATAGGGTGGGGTATCACCTGAAACAGTGATACCCGAAAGGGGAAATTGATCTGACGTAATGACGACGATGGAGTGAGGAACGGCAACCTCATCGGCATAAGAGGCAAATCCTGTTATCGCACACGTTATTAATAATGCATAGCGCCCAGTCACTTGAAACACTGATATTTCTCCTGAAAATACTCAATGTCTCGATGATGGGCAATCTGGGGTTAAAAAATAACAATTAACGGTACAGGCAGAAAAGAACGTTAATGTATTAGTCATCGAATAAGCTGTAGTGCAGAATAGCTGTAACAGAATAAGCTATAGTGATTCGAACCCGGTCTGACATATTTGGAACAGGTCGCGATATACCCTGACAGACGGCTAACGCCTGATACTGTTGAAAAACTCGCTACTAAATTGGCGAGACTGTAAATATTTCTGTGTAACTGCCCTGTTAAATATAATCCCTTAAGCGGTCTTCGAACTCAATCATAAACCTGTTCAAGGCCGGTTTCCAATTCCTTATTGGCATCGTCCATTTCTTGGATGCTTGCTGTATCGCTAGGTAAATTACCTTTTTGGCCGAGTCGTCGGAGCTAGAAATATGCTCTTTCTTAGTCGGTTGTGGTCCCTAGAGCTACAAATGATCCAGGGGCGGCTCTTCGCCTTTTGCGGACTCCTAGCTTTGGGTGCATAATCGTTTTGACTAGATACTAAAACAAGCAGAAACTACACAAGCGGACACTCAGTCCACGAGCACAGGCACAAGCTAAACTTTTCGAGTAAGAAGCACAGTGAATGTGATTTTGGCGAAGCCACACTTAGCTACTGCACAGAGATTCATAATAATACGCGTTTTAGTGTGCTACGAAACACATCAGACCTTAAATCATATCTTTCCATGCCTCATACACCATCACCATAGCCAACGTATCCAACTCACAGTACTTCAACAATCCCTGTTCCAACTCTTCCCTTTCATATTCACTCATATCCTCAAACTGAATCTTTGTATACGCCGTCATCGCCGCCCCGCCATTGGACAGCTCATCCTCCTCCGATAACAAGGCCACATTCTTTTCCGAGACACCCTTAAACAAAGAAGGTAATTGCTTATAAGGGTCAACCACCCTCCCCTCTTCCATTTTTATCCAGATATGGTCCTTGAAATGTAAACTGGGAATCTTACAACCTTCACCATAAATCGGCTGACTATATTTCTTCTGTAAAAACTTTGAGCCGCTTAACACCGCCGGCAACACCTGCCTCAGAGAATTCGAGCCTTTCATATCAGGGTGATAATAATACCGCTTCACCAGCTTCAATAAATCGACCATATCACGCTCACCCGTCCAGGGCGGTTTAACGCCTCCGGTGGAATGTGTGATTGATTGAATAAACGTTAATAATTCATCCGCATCCTCAATCGAATCCGCATCAGCTTTGATTTGTTTAGCAATCAAATTCAAAAAGTTATTCTCATGATCCGCATATCGAAAAATCGTGCCTTTATCCTGCTCCAACTCCGCCTTCAAAGCCCGCACAAAATCAATATTAGGGAAAACACCCCGTTCCGTATTTAAATACTCACCCACATGGGCAATGCTGTCATCCTGACGCACAACATGGTGGGAAAACTGAAAGGCAATGCCCTCGTAAGGACGCCGACCCTGAGTAAACGGCAAGGCCACCGTCGTGGTTTCAAAATCAATAAAGTGCAGAGGATAAGTCCAGCTCGCCATCTCAGCTTTAATGCCCTGCACATCCAAATACGCCTCCGTCTCACCATCACGGCACATTTCCACCTGCAACCATTGGCGCTGGCTATTGGATAAGCCCGGCTTACCATCATCTTTCGGTTTTACATCGTCCTCAGTCAAATCAGCCAGCTTCACTTTATCCGTATCAATTAACTTCTGCACGCCCCTGAAATTCCACAACTCGAACATATGCGCTTCTTCAAAATCCTTATCCTGCCATTTATAAGCCTGACGCCAACATTCTTTAAAGCCGTTTTTAAACCCCTCTGCTTCCTGTTCTGCATTACAGATAAATTCACACTTTTTACACTGGGAACCTACACTCGGTGGAATTTTGTCATCATTTTCATATTCACGAGCTAAATGCTGAATATGATCGGTAAAGGATTTATCATCATCATGTAACTGCTCGTATATATATTCGACCGCCTCATCGACAGGCACCTTTACCAACACCTTATGTTCGAGATCCTGCATGGAGAGGGTATGGCTTACCGCCACGCCAGGCGATTATTATCCCGGGTGATTTTAAACTTCTGATTCAAACCATCGGTAGCGCACTGGACATGCTTATCGGCCAACATTAAAAAACAATTGATCGTACTATTGGGAAAAGCCCCAGCTAATACATAATGCTGAAAGGCTACGTCATAGAGATACGGCTTCCAACCACTCAATAACCCACCACGCTTACCAAAAAACGGAGATTCATCTCTAGGGTCAATCGATTTGGCCTTCACCTCAATCAACTCAAAGTGATTACCCTGCTTCACCAACACATCAATACGGATAAATAAATTATTAAACCGAACCGCTGGCTCATAAATAATGACATCCTCTTGTTCGAGCAATGCGTTAGTTTGTGCTTCGGCCTCTTCATAATCGAGTGAAACAATATCATGGCCACCAGGAAAATACTGTTTGGCCAACTCCCCCACCTGATAACCGCCCTGGGCAAGGGCTGCCATAAACGGGTCATCCATTTTAGCATTGAGATAATCTTTCTTAGCGGTGTAAAAAAGTTTGGTTGGGCATTCAAGGCCAATTTTGTAGCGGGATTTAGTTAGGTAGCGAGGTCGTTCCATCATCACTTTCTCAACGAGTTGATATTGGCTTTATTTTCTAAAACCGTACTACATGACGCGATTGTAGGCAGATATCCGTTCAGTAACTTCACTCACAAGCATCAGTTCAACCCAAACTAAAATACTTACTCCTCAAGAACTGGGTGAATAACTTCCTCGATTGCCCTGAACTCATTGAATCTACTTCTTAGCTGTTGGGGACTGGCACTCGACATTGTAACGTCCGTTTTTTTATAATGGATCTTGATTAAATCCAGGCGCAATAATCAGGTTATCCACACCGTAAAGTGCCTGCCTGTTTCCCAACCAAAGCTGATACTCAGCGCCCTCAAGTACTCCTTTAGCCGTACAGTCCACATTCCATCTACGTAATAAATAACCAGCAACTGCAGCTCTAACATTTATGCCTAGAATACCATCAGTCATACCATAATCGATTTCTATAGTTTCCTTATGGTCTAGTAGTGGATGCGCCACAATTTCTAATTCAACAATTCTATTCCACTGAATATCAGCTGATGACTGCTCTTCTTCCAAAATTTCACTTTCCGGCAACAGTAAAGGGTTAGTAATTCGAGTGATGACAAAATCTGTAAACCGATCCCTTCGACGATCATAAGCCCTTATGTGCCAGCGCAAACCATTATCGACAAGCGAAAATGGGACTACTTCTCTCGAAGTAAATCCACTACTGATTGATCGATATTCAATTTTGACAGCCTGCCTGCTGTAGATCGCACGAGATATAACGGCTAAAACCTCTAGATTCGGCTTACTAAGCTGCGATGGCGTTTCGCAATTGATGAAAGGCTTATTACCATCAACACGGTCATCACCTAACCCTAAGGACAAAGCGGATAGAACTCTATCTGGATGATACTCAAACAAGGGGGAAAAGCTGCTAGCAACCACATAGAGCTTCGCTTTTGTGTCGTACTCAATATTATCAGGGGCCCTCTTCCGATAGAGCGCGATATCCCGAGTTGCAGCCGCTGGCTTGATACCAAAACGGTTAACCAAATCATTTCGACCAATAGATCCAAGAAAGAACAGCCTGAAGTCTATATGGGCTATACGCTCTTTTTGAGACTGACTTATCTCATCCATTCCAAAACCATCTTCTGCTGGAGGCTAATTTGGTGCCATCCTACCAGAGCAGAGATATTATAGTCAATTTAATCTGTTGACCTAATCATTTTGATTATGATATGATACTAATATGATGATAACGCAGAGAGTAAAACCTTGAAAGCAGTCGACAAAATATTGGAATTTATATTGCATTGGATCTCCCGCCCTCTAACGGGGAGAGCGGGTTATTTGTTAATCGTCGTTGGAGTTTGGATTACTGAGCCTCCCATAATTATCGACTTAGTCAATCTGGTTCTGGCTAAAAATTCACTTGGACAGCTCTCAGCTGTCGAGTCACAACCGATAATAGGTCTTACCCTTGTAGTACTTGGTCTCTTCCTGATCGTACTCAGCCATGTCTGGATAAAGAAGCACACCGCCAATGAGATCATTGGTATTCGACACAATTCTTTGGGGAGTTTCCCACTCGAGGCTATAAAGCCTGATTTACCATTAATCCAGCGACTACGACGCTACCGGGAAATCAATGTTGATCATAGTGACTCTTATAGCAATGGCGTTCTTACTGATCACCGCTCATTGATTCGCCGCTTGGATAAGGTACCCACTGAAATCAATAGCTTTGTTGGGTCAGCACCTGATACCCCAATCTCCTATTACGGACTACCCCACATACCAGCAGCTTTCTATCTAGGCTACCTACTGGCCGACAGTAAATACCTAATCCAAATATATGAGCTAAATAACAATTCCAACCGCTGGGATCAACTTGCCAGCGTCAATCCATGTTTGGAAATCATCAATAACAAAGAGAAGCTATCACCCAATACCGCCTCTGGAGATATTATCCTGTCGGTGGGGGTTAGCTATCCAGTCCAACAAAGTGAAATCGACGAGCTGGGGCTAGAGAATATACTTGGTCATGTGCAATTCAATGCGAAAAGCCCTCAGCGCCAACTCATTAGCAGCCAAAACCAGATCGATCAGACCTGTCTGGAGTTCAAAGCTACGCTTGAACACATTAAAAACTCTTGCCCTAACAGAGACAGGATTCACCTTTTCTATTCCGGCCCTGCATCTCTCTGTTTTGCATTAGGCCGCTGTATTAGCGAACGTATCGATTCTGAAATAGTCGTTTACAACTACTCAATCAAAGAAAAGCCCAAGTACAACTGGTCACTCACTATTAACAGCTCAACAGCAACTAGCGCCATATTTAAGCAACATTCAACCACGGGAGAAGCCAATGTCTCAGTACAATATGCATAGCGAGCTGAATGAGTTCTATGAAAAAAATGTACGCCTAAAAGGCGAGATTGATCGCTTACGAGAGCTGCGGGATACCAATCTGAACCGACTATCCGACGGACTGAAGGCACTCGATAGACCCAACTTCACCAAGAGCCTGCTCCAGGGAAGTATCGCTATGCATACTGCCAATAAAGCTCCTAATAATGATTATGATATCGACATTGCCGTGATATTTGAGAAAGATGACTTACCCGCATCACCGCTGGAAGCTAGAAAACGTGTGGCCGCAGCAATCAAGGAAAAAGCCACCGGTTTCTCTCAAGAGCCTGAAGCCAGAGCCAACGCTGTAACAATCTGGTATGCCGATGGCTACCATGTCGATATAGCTGTTTATAGACGTTATAAAAATTGGTTAGGGTTTGAAGTGCTCGAACATGCTGGCACAGAATGGGCAGAGAGAGACCCCAAGGCAATAACTGACTGGTTCATCAATGACGTAACAGAGCAAAGCCCTAGCGAAGGTATTTTTGTAACTCCAGGGGTAGCCCCAAAACAAATGCGTCGTATTGTGCGGTGGATTAAAGCTTTTACCAAGGCTCGCGAAGGCTGGATCTTACCTGGAGGCTTGGTGATATCTACGCTGGTATCCGAGTGTTATAAACCACATAACGACCGCGACGACATTGCCCTCTACAACACCCTTGAAGCAATTAAGTCACGACTGGATTATGACTGCACGGTAAACAACCCGACAGATTCATCAAAAGAGCTAACAGAAAAGCAAAAATTTCTAACCGAGGTTAAAAATCTCAAAAAACGCCTTGGGTCGGTGCTATCTAAACTTGAAGCACTATTTAAAGACGATTGCGATGACAGCAAGGCTCAAAAAGCCTGGAACTATATGTTCCAGCATGACTATTGGACACCCGAAGCCACCAACCTCAATAAGTCCGCAAACGATAGCCGCTATACCCTTGATCTAAAAATGGGGATTGCCCAATCACAAGGAGGGCTGCTAACGGGGCGCAATGTCAAAAGCGGGTGTTTCTTACCGAAACGAAAGCACCTTAAGTTTGAGGTAAATACCAATGTGCCAAAACCATACACTGTTAAATGGACGGCAATTAACACTGGCGAAGAGGCTGAAGCTGCGAACCATATGGGGCACACCTCAACATCAGAAAACCTGACTCACTGGGAAAGGACAGCCTACCGTGGAAAGCATGAATTAGTCTGTGAAATCATGAAGCAGGGATCGGTTGTTGTTTCAAAAAAACAGGTCGTTAACATACGCTAAAAAAATACGAACCGTGCCTCCCATTATTTTTCGGGTAGGCTGTGGATCCGCTCCAAGTTGGGGGGCAACTATTTTCCCTTTGCAGTCACTTGAAACATACCTAACTAAGGCTTTAGCTCCACGTTAAGTGCTATTCGCTGCCATAGCATTTAAAACTTAAAATTAGGCAGCATGACTAAAGGAAAAAACCATGGGAATTAAACCAGGTCCAAAAAAAACTGCTGAATCAACTGGGAAGCCAGATAGACGTCAACGGGATAATAAAAAAACTCCCGGGAATACGCCATCACTTAAGCCTCACAAACACAAGAAAGGTGATTAACAAAGGTATAATTGCACCTCTCAGGGCCAGCCAGAAGGACCCAAAAACCGCAACGCCTTAGCATCAATTAAGGGTTCTGCTCCCTGTGGGTGCAGGTTCTTGATCGAGGTTAAGGGGTCAACAAGCGAAGCGCGTTAGCTCTTTGTCTATACGAACCCCGTGAAGAAAACTCTGAACATCAGCATTCAGCTTTATGTTTTTAATCTTAAATATCAGTTAGTTATATGCTAAGTGCCGGCACTAACCCTCACTATCGAGCAGCTATATCGAAGATATGACCTACCTCATATCACTTGCATTATGTCAGAAATACACGTATATTTTCTGACGTACAAAGGAATTAATATGTCTACCACGCAGTTGGTCACCAACAAGATCAAAGGTTTCTCTCTCGGCGAACCCTTTTCTACTAGCTATTTTCTCAAGCTAGGGTCTCGCGCTGCCGTAGACAAATCCCTCTCACGACTCGTTCAGGCAGGCTCCATTGAACGGATAACGAATGGTATTTACCTTCGCCCCAAAAAAAACCGATTTATCGGCTCAGTCAAACCCGAAATTAGCAAGGTTATCCAAACCATTGCCAAAGCCAATGGTGAAACCATTCAGATACATGGTGCGGAAGCCGCTCGCCGATTTAAGCTATCAACACAGATGCCCACGCAACCTGTTTACTACACCAGTGGTTCCAGCAGAACGCTCACGGTTGGGAAGATGAAAATAAAGCTGGTACATGCCGCCCAACGAAAGCTACAACTGGCGGGTAAAAAATCCGGCTTGGCACTATCGGCACTATGGTTTTTAGGCAAAGCAGGGCTTCATCACAACGCTGTTGAGCAAGTCTGTAGTAAGCTGGAACCCAAAGAACTACAAGAATTATTAGCTGCCAACAAACCAGCTTGGATGTCCACGGCACTTAATCACTACATACAGGAGCAACGCATTGGCTGAACAGTTCTTACACCTGGCGGCTCAAGAGCAGAAGGAAATTCTCGAAACCTTAGCCACAGAACTAGGTCGAAAATCCAATGTCCTTGAAAAGGATGTGTGGGTCTGCTGGGCGCTGGACATCCTATTTTCTATGCCCGACGCACTGCCTATGGCGTTTAAGGGTGGTACATCACTATCCAAAGTCTTCTGTGCGATCAACCGTTTCTCTGAAGACCTCGACATTACTGTGGACTATCGCGCACTGAGCCAGCACATAGGTGATACGTTTGATCCCTTCACTGGCAGCCCATCTAACAATCAGATCCGCAAGTACAGCGACCGACTTAAAGCAGGCTTGAAAACTTACGCAGCCGAAAAAGTCATCCCCTATATTCAAGGGCAAGTTGATAAGCTACCCCATAGCGAAAAGCTCACGATAGAACACTCCGATGATGGAGAAAAAATCTGGATACATTTTCCCTCTGTGGTCGAAGAACAGGATGATTATTTAAAAAGCAGTATTCTCATCGAGTTGGGCGGCAGAAATATCATCGACCCAAATGCAGTTCATACGGTAACGCCAGATATCGCCACCCTACTGAACAAACAAGATCTGATATTTCCATCAGCAAAAACAGTGGTTTTAGCACCTGAGCGTACTTTTTGGGAAAAGGCGACTCTCATCCATACGGAGTGTAGTCGCGGAACCATGAAAGCCAATCCAGAACGCCTGTCTAGGCACTGGCATGACCTGCACTTGCTATTTCAATCTGAAATTGGCCAATCCGCACTGGATAACTTGGATTTACTCAACGATGTGATCAAATACAAGAAGTGTTTTTTTCGAAGTAGCTTTGCTAACTACGATGCGTGCCTGACAAATAACTTTAAGCTCATCCCTGAAACATCTCCGTTGACAGAACTTGAGAAAGACTATCGAAATATGCGCGATATGATCTACGGAGAAGCGCCTTCATTTGAAACAATAATAGACTCTCTAACAAGCCTCGAAAAAATGCTAAACAATCAGTAAATTTGTCTATTAAGTGGCCTCTTTTATAGCACTTTTTCCTTCCAACAAATCTGCCACTGCAAAAACAGCTTCCAGCTCCGAACAATGCTGTTCCTGCATAATCTGCGACCGCTGTTGTTTTTCATGTTTTTCAGTCATGGCCAAAGCCAAGGCTAACGAGGGCGGAACATTGCGAAACAGACATTGGAGATTATCCGATAACACCACGCCTTCGGTGTATTTTCCCGGCTCTTTTCTGGCAGCACGCAACATGCCTTTTTGCTCATCGGTTAAATCTTTAAAACGAGAGATTTGCTCAATTTCTTCTTTTGGGCAGACCATCGCTATCCACCACTCAAACATATTCAACAGCTTTTTGGCGGCATCAGGAAAGTCTTCAAGATTTTGAGTCGCTAGCCATAACCAGGCTCCCAGCTTGCGCCACATCTTCACTATTTTGACCAAGAAAACGGCGAGCAAGGGATTAGTCGTAATTAAATGCGCCTCATCCCCTAAAACAAATGTAGGGCGACTGTCGTACTGCTCTCTTTCTACCACACCATTGATTTGGTTCATCAGCCCCATAAACCCCAGCGCTAACTGATCCTCATAGCCTTCATTGGCTAAGATGCCCATTTCCAAAATGGTGACATCAGCTTCTGGCCATGCTTTACCCACGCGATTAAAAAAATGCCCCGCCGTACCGGAACAATACAAAGCCATCGCATCGGCCATATCTTGCGCGCGTTCTCGGCGCTTAGGGGTACTGGTTTCATCCTGCGACAGTTTTTTTAGCGCGGCCACCACGTCTTGCGTTAACACAATTTCATCGGGGTTCACTGCCTGCTTATCTTTTGCGGCTTCAATAATGGCCGTGCGGATCGTTAGTCGATCAGCACGGGTCATCAACGCTTCTTCCTTGCTGTCGCCACCCGTAATCATAATCCGGGCTTTTAACTCCATCTCACCCAACAGGTCGCGTTCCTCTTCGTCATCATCGCTATTATCAGAAGCCTCCAAAGATTCTTCGACATCCAACAAGACGCTTTTACCCTCTTCCCGTTTTAACATTTCATAGGCATCAGCAAACGGCGGCAAGCTCACATCCGTTTTTGGATGAAGCGTTACTTGGTTAACACTCAAACCAAAGTACTTGCAATAGTCACCAAATAGCTTGTAGGAACCACCCTTCTCAATGATATAAATACGCGCGCCATAAATGGCGACCACTTGCATCAGGATGTACACCATCAAGGCAGACTTACCCGAACCCGGTGGGCCTAGCACCAAACCAAAGGCGTTCTTGGTACGGTCGAGTTTATTCAACGGATCAAAGGTTAGCGGCTCGCCGCCACGGTTATAAAAAACAAAACCCGGATGCCCAGTGCCACGGCTGCGACCATAAAACGGTACTAAATTGGCCAGGTCGCTGGAAAACAACAAGCGGCTCTTTTTATTAATTTTGTCCCGCTCAGGTTCATAGTTCATCGGTAACTGGTGGATATACGTGTCCAACGGCAACAGCTCATCCCGTTCACGAATGGGGTGCAAACCATTAGCCAGTAATAGAGCATTGGCTTCGTTGGTTTTATTTTGCAAATCGGCCAACGAATCACCCCGCGTAAAGAGCGTGAGAACAGCAGGCAATAAATAATCACCGTGAGACATCCAGTTCAGCGCTTCTTTAGCATCCTGCTCCGCCGCCATCGCTTCCGCTGTTTCACCTTTGGCCGCATTGAGTATCTGCACCACATGGTTTTCTACAATGTCCTGCGGCTGAATCACGATGGTGATGGACAGCACCGAACCTTCAGGCAATTTATCAAACATGGCATACAGGTTATCGCCTACGTGTCGCTCGCCGGTAAAATGGCCGGGGAACGGTTTACGCCGTAACGCATCCACCGTAATCACACGATGGGGTAAGTCATCAAACCACCAAATACCTTTTTCATTATCTGAGACGGGTTGCGAGAGAAAGAGCAAATCCGACAGGTCATGACTGAACGCACGGTCTTTTTTCTCCGGCAACGCCATTAGAGTCGTCAAGGCATCCAAATCACCGGCGGTGACTTCCGCTTTAGGGTTAAACCAACGTAATAGCCAGGCATATAAATCCACATCACTGCAACGGCGAATCCCGATACCGGTTGCATTAATCTGAGTGACAAATCGTGACGCTACCTGATTAATCTCTATGACCGGATCAATCAGGTCACGGTCATCCGCTGAACGGCGACGATAGAGAAATACCCGCACTCGGCGTACTTTTCCCCGCCAACTGCCTCCGGTCACCATCACATCATCAAACAAACCTTTGGGCGTAGTAATACGTTTAAAATGCCGCTGCATACGTCCAATAAAGCTTTTTGTTAATAGCTTATGTTCTGGCGTATCGCGATGATTCTCTTCAGCATATGCACCCAAATCCTTGGACAACCTCGATAGCGAATCTTCATCCGCTACAAAACACTGCAACACAAACGGATTATCATGAGCCGGAATCGTATGGTTAATACAGGTTTGGATATTCGCCTGTACTTCACGTAAAAACTGCTCAGAACGCGCCTCGGTGGACACACCGGTAATTTCAAACATCGCCGCCGCGCTATAGCCATCTTCCAGCGTAAAGGTTTGCGATTCTTCTTCGTAATCTGTCCACGGTAGCCAATCGGTTAATGATGCGGGGCGTCGATACAGTTTATCAACATCGGCCTCGGTCACTGTGCTAGCTTTCTTGTTCTCTGTTTTTTTGCGGTTTTTAAATAACGACATAATATTTATTTCCACCCTCCCTGTTCACTAGGTTCAGCAATATAATCTTCCGTATACAACCGAAAGAAGGTGCTATAACCCGGCACAGGTTGACCGGCGGGGGTTATGTGCGGAAACACATACATCGTCAAGGTAGGATTAGGCAACCATTGAAATTCACTATCAGGTGCAACCAATGGTTTGCCCGTCACTCGCTGAGCTTTTGCCAACACCTCATCATCCATACGGTTAAATTTCTTATCATGGATGGCCTTCATCGTTGGCATATCCTCACCAAATACACGCGCCTTGGGACTGGCACAACCGGTCAAACCAGCAGCACTAATCCAAACCATAACGAGTATGGGTATTATCTTTTGCATAACGTAACCTCCTGGCCAATGACTTTTTATCGATGGCTAAGTTGCGGTTTAGATGCACAGAGACAACTGCCCCCGGATTCACCACCACCGCATCAAAACTTTGTTTTTGTCGCGCCAATAACCAACGGCTTACTTCATCGGTAGCCGACTGCACCGCTTCACCAGCCACCAATTTATTAATATCTCCCAACACCGTACTGGTTGTGGAACCCGTCAAAGATGAAGTCTGTCGTTGCTGTTGCGCCTCGGCATAAGCAGAACCAGCAGCACCCAAGCCCGCCAATCCAACACGCTGGGTTAAAAAGACAGGCGCATTCGTGACAAAACGACCAGACACACAAGGCACACCGCTAGGATCAGAGATATAACCCAACGACTCACCTTGGCTACTTTGGTTCACAATCGTGCCATCTTCAAAGATAAAGGTGGCCGACATTAAGCGCACATTGACGCAGGAGAGATTCCAGTCCCCAAAGCCCAAACCACTAAAAATCATGCCTTCAATTTCGGGGATTTCGTGGCCATTGGCCAACAGGTTTTCTTTGCCAATATAAATTTTAACGGGATAGGGGTCAGGCGTTTCTCCCTCAACAGGAATACGACCAATGAGTGCGGTTAATGCCAAGCCATCCGTTAAGGTCGCATCTTTAGGAATGGTATAAACCGGCTCAACCCTTTCACCCACAGTATCGGGGTTTTTAGTTTCACTACGGTTCTGTGTTGGTGTTGATGGATGCTTTAGCAATCCAGTAAAACGACTGCCCTGCCCTTCATCAGGCTCCACCCAATCAACAGGGTTAAACCATTCACCTTGATTGGGGTTACTAACGGGAAGCGGCTGATCATCAAATCCAAACCCTAAAGGCAATCCCTCTTCGTTTAACGCATCATCATTTAATACAGATTGAGATAGCGGCCTAATTTGATCATGGCGTAGTGTTGATAATTCCTGCTCTAACGTGGCCAAATTTTTTGCCAGCGCATCCATCTCTGCTTGAGTGTCATTCTGCTTTTGTTTAGCGGTTTGGTTGTCTCGCTCCAGCGACGAGACCTTGTGCTGGTTTTCCAATACCTGCTTCATTTTTTCCTGGGTATCATCGTGTAAGGCATCGGCTTTTTTAACCGCTTCCCGCGCATAAGCTTGTAGGGCTTTAATCGTATCGGTTTGGGTATCACCGTCTTCGCGTTTGGCATTGGGGTCATACCCCGGCACTTGATTCATCGGTTTGTAACTGGATTGTTCTTCTGAACACAGCACTAATGACAGACAAGTGACTGCCAACAACACACCGCCGATCAACAACGGATTAAGGCGTTTTTCAGCCATCAGCGTTATCCTCCTTAAGGCCAGCATTCAAGTTAACGAAGCCTGTACTTTCCACAAAGGATTGAGCTGAAACCAAATAAAGTGTTGTGGTATCGTCCTTCTGCCCCAACGCCCCTAACCACTTATGCTGCAAGGTGGCCGTTAACCAACGTCCCCGTAGTCGTTTATTCAAGCTGACGCTATTGCCTTCACTAGCAGGGGTAAACTGTAATACCAATGAATGCGTTTGTTTATTTTGCAAACGCACCGCAGTAACGGTTAAACCACCTCCCTGCCACGAGGCTATCGGCACAGCCTCAATCACCCCACCGCGTATCAACGGTATGGCTTGTGATACCACAGAGATACGCTTAATTGCACTATCCCCTTTCAACAATCGCTCAGGTGCATACAATTGTTGCGCTGCATAACGACTTAATCGCACACGCCAATCTTGCGCTGCCATTTTTTGTGTTTTATCTTTTGCTTGATTGATAACGCTTTCTGCCGTTATCACAATTAATTCATCAGCAACACTGGCCGACTCATCAGCCATCACATCCAATAAATAAATCTGTTGGCTCTGTAAACCTTGCACCCGAATACGGGTACGGGAGAAAGGCTCCAATGCACGGATATACAACACACCGTTAGCGGCTAACACGGTAACTTTGCGTTGAAGCTGGTCGGGAAGCCAATAGCGAACATCATCAGGAAAATGAATAATGCGCTCGTGGTCACGCTGGATATGCACAACAATCGGTCGCTTATCCCACAACACACGTTCGGCTGTTACCGATTTGACGACATTCGATTCAGCCATCACAGGCACCGCAATCATGACACCCAAAAAACCTAGCGATAGTCTCTTCATCCAATACAATAAAAAATTCATCACTTCACTCCAGGGCGACGAAAGGATTGTTCAACGTCATCCTTCGTTAATAATTCAGGGCGCATGGTTTCATCACAGGCCAATGCCAAGCCCCAAGGGTTCACTTCCTTGTCCACATCAAAACGAACCACCTGCAAGGGATAACGCAACATTACGTTTTTAACCGGATGGCCACCAATGGACTCCATCAAATTGACGTCCATCCACACCTTCCAAGAGCTACCACTTTCAATTTTTACTCGTTGCCGTGTATACGACTGACCAAATATTTCTTGAAGCGTACGCACCCGTTGGCGCAGTTCACCCACGCGTTGCTTTTCATTCATATCGGCTTCCAATGCAGCACGGCAGGACGGTGTCAAAAAACCCTGTAACGCATAAATTTGTTGGGGATAGTCTTTTTCACCATCACTGCGCCAGCGGTTTAGCTGCTGGAAAATGTAATAGGTGAAGGTATAAATGGTGGGTGCAGGCACGGTTTCAAAATCCGTTACCAACCCCTGTGTTAAATCAGGTGGAATATACACCCGCCGAATTTCCTGCAGCACACCGTTACGCCACCACAGGGCAATCACCACCACCAGTAAACAAACAATGGTGATTCTCAAACTCCGGATATGATCACTGGCAGCCAACAATCGCTGCCGTGCCTGATTATTTCTAATCGATGGCAATCCACTCATCATTTCAACCTCCGGCCAATGTCCCACACCTGACTTTGACGTATGAACGGTGAGCGTCGAATATGCAGGTCTTCCATCCACAAACGCAGGCGCAACTGATAAAATCCCAACGGTCTGCCCCGTTTAAGCTTTTGCAATATCGTTGCCCCCAACACCACCCAGCCAATGACTAACAACAAACCAATGCCAGCACCCATCATCAAATACCCTGCCAATCCACAGACAATGACGCTGCACGGCACAAGCGACAGACCGCCGATTGTCACCAACAGCATCAACTCCGACAGTGAGCAGCCCCTAAAAATGGGCGGCTCCGCATTCAAACGCAGCGGCAATAGCTCATTGGTATGTTGGTCAATGCTCATGATTAAATGATGCCTACCGCTTCATTCAAGAAAAACGACACAATGGCCAACAAGGCACCAGCAATCACGGCCGTCAAGCCCACGGAACCCCAATCAGGATCATTCGAGCTACGTGCTTCATTAAATTTAGATAACAGAATCCAACCCACCCACAAAAACCCAGCGCCAGAAATAGCCAGCGCAATATAGTCCACCGCATCCCCCGTCCAGCCTTCCATAAAGGCCAAATAATTGCCGTTGGGCGCACCACTGGTTGGGTTAACTGGCGTGGGTAATTGCGCTTGAGCCGACAGAGAGATCAACCAGAGAGCAAAAAATTGCCAATATTTTTTACCTTTGGCCTTAATGTTTACAATGTTCATACGTCTTCCTCATATAAGTCATAAATACAATGTGAAATCGCTGCGGTTATTCCAGTAGGAAACCAAGAACGAGGGTTAAAAATATCGAGCGAACAACACGGGTAAGAAAATCATAGAAATCAATTTTCCCCTGTGACCATGCCTTCCACTGCGTCACAATCACCCACACAACCCAGAGGTAGAGCACCGAAAACATCACCAATAAAATAGTGAGGCTGAAACTGCCCATTGGCACCCCAAGCGTGGCCCCAGTAAATGCCGCCTCTTGTGCGGCAGAAACAGCCATTATTGATAGTCGCCATTAATGGGGGATAAGGAGCGCGGCTCACGCCGTTCAGAGGCCACCGCATCCGCAATGCCTTGAAGAATTTTATTCAGGTCATTCTTGAGTTGCGGATATTGGATGTGTTGTCGGTCTTGTGGATTAGCCGCTTGTTCGGCTTCATCAATCATCGACCTGGAGAGTTCCAGCTCGTGATGTAAACGTATCAGTACAGCGCGTTCACTATGGGTAATCGCGTAGCTTTCGGCTGACACAACCAGTAATAACGCAGTGAAGAAGTAAATATTGAAAAATCGCATGATAATTGCCTTTTGTTACGACAATCATCACGTAAAACCGGGAGAAGTATGATGAAAAAAGGTTCAAATAAGAAAGACCGTTAAATCACATCGACTGTGGCCTAGTACTTTATATATAGATAGCGCAATATATAATCAAACCTGTGGCGCAACTGAATAATAAGCATCACGAGTGAATTTCAGTTCGATGATATAATCAAACAAATGTCATCAAACTAAAGACCGCAGTTCTGTTTCACCGGTGTCGTAATACTGCTCGCATTAATATCAACTTCCGGCCACATTGCGGACATCAAATAAATAACCGACATGTAGACTACTTACTGCGGGAATTGACAACAATGTTTATATTGCCTCCATTTCAAGTATTCGCTTTACCAGTTCTTTCTATCTCGATAGCCGTCATTTGGGGTGCGGGTGAAGTGCCAAGAGCGGACGTTAACGTTCGATATAAGATTACCTAATTACCACTATGGCTAAGCTCACCCACACTGTATATAATAACAGTATATCTATTTGATTCATAAGGGGGTTAGTCGTGGCACGTAATCAAGTACAATTTCAAAAAGGCGTCAGCTTGAACGAATTCATTAGCCAATATGGTACCGAAGAGCAATGCTTCGACGCACTTTATTCATGGCGATGGCCCGATGGGTTTCGGTGCCCCACTTGCAATCACGATAAATGCTGTCAGTTAAATCATCGTAAATTACAACAGTGTAATCGTTGCCACCAACAAACATCACTGACTGCCGGGACTATCTTTGAATCCACAAAATTACCGTTAACGTTATGGTTCCAGGGCATCTATCTTATTACTCAGGACAAGAAAGGCGTCTCTGCCATGCAGCTACATCGTCAACTCGGTATTTCCTACAATGCCGCCTGGCGGATGAAGCAAAAGTTAATGCAGGTGATGATGGAGCGCGATCACGACAAGAAATTATCAGGGTTTATAGAATTGGACGATGCCTATCTCGGAGGCGAACGTACTGGATGCAAACCGGGGCGCGGGGCTTCAGGAAAAACGCCCTTTGTGGCTGCGGTTGAAACGACAGACGAACATTGCCCGGTACGGATTAAGCTTTCGGTAGTAAAAGGTTTTCGAACAAAAGAGATCAAGGCGTGGAGTCAGCAGCACCTTAGTGAGGGCAGTACTGTAATCTCCGATGGCCTGGCGTGTTTTAATGCGGTTGTTGATGCTGGCTGTTTACATGACAAGATTGTATGCGGTGGAGGCAGAGCATCGGTTGAGGAACCTGAATTCTATTGGGTTAATACTATTCTTGGTAATTTAAAGAGTTCTTTACGAAGTACATATCATGCTATTCGGCCCAAATATGCACAGCGTTACCTGTCAGAATTTCAGTACCGCTTTAATCGTCGCTTTAATTTATGCGATCTCATTGCTCGGCTCACTTATGCGGCTCTCAGGACTCCGCCGATGCCGGAAAAGCTTCTGAAACTAGGCTTAGGTTGAGTGGTAATTAGGTAAGATTATGTCGGTTTTTCGCACAAAGCAGACGCTTACTCATTGTGCTTGAATAAGAAAAATCGGCCAGTTTGAGCTACTTGTGAATGATGGCTTTTTAGCATTAGCGTTCCCTTTGGGGGCGTCGAAATACCGCTGGCTTTGAGGTAAAAGCACTACCTGTGAGTCCGCTAGTAAACCGTTACTAAAATTCGGAAAGCGATACCTTTTCGAAACCTAGAGATAATAAGCTTCAGAGGTCAAAAGGCTAGTTAAAACCAGAGTTTTTTGAGACATTAACTAAACAAAAAAATCGTTGTACTACTTTAAAACCAAATAAGAATTGATATATGAAAAATAAACATCTATTGCAAGATCTGACGTTTAAAGCATTGAAAATGGCTATGGACCGCTACTGGCCAATCCCAGTTTCAACTTGGGATGCTATATGTTCAATCTGCTCTCATCACAACTTAATAAAAGGCGAGCGAATATACTCAGCTGGTGAAGTGCCACTTAGTTTTGCATTTGTTTACCAAGGGTTATTCCGTTCTTATATCACCAATGATCAAGGCCAAGAGTACAACAAAATATTTTTCGATGAAGGCACTTTCCCTGGAGCAATGACGGCACTACTCACGTCAACAGAATCAAACTTTAATATTCAAGCCCTTGAAGATTCGTGTGTTATTAAAATTAACTTCGCAGCTTTTCGACAGCAGTTGAAAGACGATCATGCGTTAGCATTGTTCCATATCCATTATCTGGAAAAAAACTGGTTATTGGCTAAAGATGCGAGGGAAATACAGCTCGTCCAAGAAAATGCAGAACAACGTTATCGCCGGTTTACCCTTAACCATGCTTCGATTTGCGCTAGGATTCCCCAATATCATATTGCTTCGCACTTAGGTATCACACCAACTCAATTAAGCCGGATCAGAAAAATAAACTAAGTTATCAACCTATGTAAATGAGTCTTTGGTTATAACCTTTTATAGTCGATGTATGACTTATTTATATGTATTTGCCTTTATATCAGGCACAGCAATGGCACTTCAGGCGGGCTTTAATGCTCAGCTAGGCACTTTACTTGGCAATGCTCAACTTGCAGCTGTTGTAGCATTTTTCTGCAGTTTATTTTTTGCAGTCATCACGCTCATGTATATCAATCAACCCTTTCCGTCGTTCGTAACGGTAAAAACGGTACCCATTTATTTATGGTTTGCTGGGGGCTTACTTAGTGCTGTGGGCATCTCACTTGTTTATTTCCTTATCCCCAAAATGGGGATGGGCGTAATGATGCCATATTTTCTTGTAGGCCAGCTTGTTATGGCCGTTATCGCGGGGCATTTAGGTTGGTTCAATATGCCAATTAAACCCATCACCTTACACAAAATTCTTGGTTTAATTGCATTAGTGATAGGCATAATGCTCATCAATAAGGAAGTATAATGAAAAATTTCGACTTAGATAGAGAAAATATCAATAATCTGACAAGTTTATGGAAGTTAATGGGTATCGTGAACAATCAAGAGCTCAATGCTAAAGGAATATACAGATCACTTGATTGGCCACACAGGTATTGGCAAGAATGGAATATGCAGGCAACATTAAAGGAGCGATTCGATAACACGCCTTTCGATAGAAAAAATCTGGTACTACCAGTATTCCAAAATAATACTACAGAAAATATTCAAGATTATTCTGACAAAGAGAATTTAGGACTATCTTTGATGTTCGAACAACAAGCCATGTATTTAAACATGCAAGACTACACACCGCAGCAACAGCAACAGCAACAGCAACAGCAATTAAATGTCACTAAATTAATTGGCGAAAAACACACTCGTGTTTGGTGTGATATTGCCTCTCAAGCTTTTAATTACCCGATTAATGCCTCCTCAGTAATACGTGCAAACCAACACCCTGACGTAACTTTACTTATGGCAGATATACAAGGGCAGCCCGTCGCTACAGCAATGTTACACAAAACAGGTCATGTAACAGGCATTCATCAGATGGGCGTACCTGAGCACTTTCGAAGTAAAGGTATTGCGCGAAGTATGATGCATGAAGTACTGGATTTGGCCAAAAGAGAATTAGCGTGTCACTATACGGTACTTCAAGCATCTGATGCCGGCGAAGGCCTTTATCGGAGCCTTGGCTTTAAAGCACAATTCATGATTAAAAATTATTTTTTTACAAACTGAACGTGGTTATTCAAGTTATATCTAAATTCTGCAAAGGTAACTTTAGAAAGGTGAAATAGGTAAGCTTTGTCTTGATTTCAAGTACTTCCTCAGGAATCTAAAAGGTAACGCTAATTGATTCAGATCATAGGTTTTTCATTACACCCAAAGGTTAAGCTTTGGGTATGAAGCCAGCGGTATTGAGCACACCGTAAAAGGAGCGCTTTAACTCCAAAGCGTTAATCCAAACCTTCTGATTTTGAGCAGTGAATAGGTAACGCTTTTGCTTTAGTCAGCACTTTAAAAACTAACTAAACCAAGACAATTAGGCCAGACTTCCCCGAGACTAGCGACTAAATTATGCCTATCTCAGCCAATTACAGACATCAGGTGATTAATTTATTATGCATTAAGAATCGACTTACCGCTCAGTTTTAATGATGATTGGGGTGGCGGCTTTCGGTTTGAAATCGGACATATAAACAATCGTGAAATATTCGCCCCCCTTTTAACTAATAAAGTTTGAAAGGTCAAAACTATGATAATTAAGGTGGTGTCTTTATAATTTAGTTAAATTTAGTAAGTTGTTCGCGCCTTATACCAAAATCCTGCTGTATCAAAATTATTATCTCTTGCTGTTGAAACTTTAATGCTGGGGTTCTGGGCGCACAACCCCTGCCAATAATCCTGATAGCGGTCAGACAAACCGTGAATCCGCTTCTGAATAGCGTCCATGCTACCCATCGATACCTTGGATATGGTGTTCCGATACTTAGCGTAGTTAACCATGATTGTTGTGCTATCCAGTTTACCGCTGTCGCTGTCGCGCTAATGACTTGCCCTTTGATAACCAGTGATTCGTTCTTCAATGACTGATTCAGATAGCGCTGATCCATAGCGAGTACGGTTTTAGCGTGATTCGAATCTTGTTCTGGCCAAAACCGGTTGATGCCAATCCACTCGATGATAATTGAAAGCAATAGACTAATGATCAACCATGCAGTTAATTGCACAGTAGCCGACAATAATTTGCCGATTAAGCCCGGTTCTTTTCTTCCGGGTACTGGGGTTTGTTGCTGTTTTGGCATGGGCTGGCTTAGCCCTTTCGATCATTTGCTATCAGCCATTAATTACCGGCTATGATAGCTCGACCAATCCATCACCGAGCTGTAGGAATCACTGTAGATTCTATAGGGAATGTTTATGTAACCGATAGTTTCTCGCCTGTCATCTATAAAATTGATACTAAAGGTAAACCATCTATATTCTTAGAAAGTTATAAATTTATAGGTAATGGGATTAATTCAAATAGCATTGTTTATCATCCCGATGGATATTTGATAATCATCAAGAAAAGTGACGGGGCATTGTTTAAAGTGCCTTTAGATAATCCGAAAGATTTTTCAGAAATCCAATCGAATAGTAAATTTATTGGTGGTGACGGTCTAATACTTGTCGATAAGGAAAATTTAATTGTTGTCGCTAATCGAGCTTCAGGAATCACCACTGAAACTGTATTCTCTTTAGCAACCGACGATAGTTGGCAGTCTGCCAAGGTGACTGATAAAGTTAAATTCGGCGATGTATATTTAACTACGGGAGTGATCAGGAAAAATATGATATATGTGATTCACAGTAATATTAATGCTTTAGTTCAGGCACCACATGAACAGAAATCTAAACTTAAGCACTTAGCAAAAATTCAACAGGTTGGTTCAGTACAGCGTTGATACCACATGACTTTTAGCGATGTCAAAATATAACAGGCCATGCAATCTGACTCCGCAACCTGCCACGCTTTGTGCGTACCGCACAAAAACGCGCCAGGTTGCTACGCAGTTGATGGCGGGGTTATAATTAATAGGGGATTTATGAAGTTGAGTGCCAAATTCGTATTCGGAATAAAACTCAAATATACTGGCCTGAACTACGCGGGTCTCTCGCATGCTAAATCCTTTTTTTGTTTGCACTTCAAACATAACAAACTTAAAGAGGATTTTTTATGTTTTTGAAAAATAATTAATACATTTCAATGACTTGCTAATGTATGGGTGGGCACTAGCTAAATGGGGGTATCATTTTGGCACGCTGCAACACCAATGCATCAGCGTAAAACCGGATCAATACAGCCGCAGGTTAATCAATTAATTGATTAACCTTTATCGGAGATATCCTGTGCAACTAACAACTACACACAGCAATGACTTATGTGACTCTGTGGTCCTTGAGAATTTTCAAAACGAGATGGAATCATTAGGATTCGGTCGTTGGATATTCTCGGCAGCCAGTCATTTACATAAACCAAATGACCTAAATGTTGCAAGGGTTAGCAGCTATCCAAAGGGGTTTGTCGAGAACTACAACAGCAGTCAGTTTTATGAGGTGGATCCGTCGACACCTTATTGGCTCTCGCATCACAAGGCTGCCAGCTATCGTAAGGTAAGGAGTTCGGTCGCTTTGTCAGTCCGGCAAAAACAACTTATGGATCTTAATAGGGACTTTGGTGTTAATAAGGGCATTGTGATACCGCTACAGAATGTATTAGGATTTAAATCCATGGCTGCGCTGTCCTTTGATGGGTCTATATCAGAACTCAATTCTTATATAGAGAATGTCGGGGATGAGCTATTTTCTCTTTCAATGGCGTTTAATCGTAATATACTGTCTCGCCACAGGTCGATTTTTTTAAATCATACCAAATCATTGTTAACACCAAAACAAACAAAAGTCATAACACTCATTGCCCAAGGCTTACAAACCAAGCAGGTCGCCGATAGGCTAGCGATATCAATTAATGCTGTTGATAAACACATTGCCAATATAAAAACATCCTTGCTAGCGACAACCACCGCGTCAGCTGTCGCACTTGCCGTGCAGTGGGAATTGATATAACTACAGAAATCTTGACTTGTTGAGCCTGCCCAATTTGCTAATATCGCTGCACATCCTAAATATATAGTAACTACGGAATAGCGATGACTAAAATACACCCTCTACTTTGTGCGCTCATCTTAATGGCATCATCGGCCGCCTATTCGGCCCTTGTGGTGAAGGAACAAATTCTAAGCATTCAAGAAATTAAACATCGAGCACTCCAAGGCAGCACCTTGCTTACAAATCAACAGCTTAAAGAACGAATAAAATTAAATCCTAAGTTAGTTCTTCTGGATGTGAGAACCCAGCGAGAATATCGCGCAGGTCACCTCAAAGGTGCTGCATGGATAGAGCGAGGTATCGCTGAATTTGTTTTAGCCCGAACCCTTACCGATAGAGATATTGAAATCATCGTGTACTGTAAACAAGGCTACCGATCTAGCCTGGTTGTTAAAACGCTGCAAGGCATAGGTTATGCCAATGTTGTAGCGCATGTAGGCTTTGATGAGTGGGTTAAGGCTGGAAACATCTATTCGAATTATCTAGGAGATTCGAAATTGGTCACGCCAAAAGCAGCTACGGCGGCTAACTTTAAGCCAGATTATTATCTTCCGAAGAGCTAAGCATTAGATGTGCATTTTCAGGAAAGACAATGATTGTATATTTATTGTAAACATATTTTATAAAAAGGATTGGTTATGGACGTCGTAGCAATAGTTAAAATTAGCGCCAAAGAAGGAAAAAGTTTGGATGCACTAAAAGTGATCAAAAAGAGTCAAGAACATTGCTTATCGCTTGATTTTTGTGGCGGATTCGATATTTTTCAGTGTCAAAAGAACGTTCACCTATTTCAATTTGTCGAGCGCTGGACCTCTGTGGAAAAACATAAGGCGTTTTTGGCTTCATTAATGAACGACCCTAGTTTTATTGAGAGTTTAGATGTGTTTACGTCTGGGCCGAGCATTGAATATTACACTGTTAAATAAGTGACGATATCCTAGGAGGTGGATTTTCTTGGCCGTCCAGCTATGTACCCTCTAGTATATGAGCGTCAGTTGTCTTCCTTTATTTTGGCTCCAGTTGGCACACAGCTGCCTAGTAAACCCCCTATATATTGCAGTGCTGAATGTCTCTAATTAGGTGATAAAAGCCTAATGTGGCAAGCGATTTTTGAATTAGAACTTCAAAGGGTCACTAACAATCGTCGAAGGGCGTAATGTCCGCTTTTGCGGAGTTTTTCCATTTTCTTCCACACCCAACTTAGACTATATTTTGGAACGAGCCGTCCTTTGCCCCCACACCCAAAATGGCGCCTATAGAAAGCGCCGGCAAAGCGAATACCTGAAACGGCAGTAATATAAACTCAAGAGACAATTGAGCGTTTTGTTCACATACATTCTGAACGACTTTTCAAAATAGTTAGGTTTTCGAAAGGCCAAATGGGCACTATGTTTATAAAGCGGACGATTGGGATATCGTCACGAGGAAGACATTATTTGATAATGTTAAACATTTTGTCTATCGAAAAAAAATCATTAACGTTTTCTAAGCAGACGTTCGAAAAATCGCTGATAGCCCATACTTTAACGCTTGCATATTACCCAGAATGAATCGTAGTGGCATAGCCATTGTATCGCCTAATAGTTAATGAGATGATGATAACATCCCTTGTTAGGTGGCCAAATTCACTATGACACTACAGGGTGCCGGTCATTTTCTTGTACTGGCTGCTTTCACCCGCCATAAACGGACTAATTGACGACGTAAAAGGCTTGTTGGAAAAGCGTCGAAATGTGCCATCAAGAGACATTGGAGTGCATTCAGATTACAAAAAGTAAACACTCAACTCCGCGCTTAGCTATTACTTAAGATAGACCCTATCTCTAAATTAGAAATTCAGACATTTCCACGACAAGATGAAATTTCAAAATTTTTAAGTCTACAATTTATCATTTTGGTCTAGATCACAGGATCTGGCCACCATCATTACGACACTGATAACAAATGCGACGGCCGCCACTGCTGCACCAACATAACCAACAGCCTCTACGCTGTGATGAGTCACTACACTGCCGCCCAAAGTTGCACCTAAGCCAATTCCTAGATTGCAGGCGGAGATATTCAGGGATAATGCGAAGGCTTCCGCACCCCCGCCGGCCTTCATTACGCGAATTTGACAGATCACAAATGCTGCCATGTGCGCGGCGCCCCATAACCCAGCAACGAAGATCAAGCAAAGCAGACTCTTTGCCGCGGGGGCTATAACTGCCATAGAAAATGCCAAAGTGAGCGCCACACACCCGGTCGCCGCAATTGGATCGCGATCGACAACACGCCCGGAAAGCCAATTTCCAAACACCCCCGCCAAACCAAATCCCATCAGTAGCCAGCCAATTATAGCGCCGTCGACATCAGCCAATATACCGAGCAACGCAGTAATATAAGTATATCCGGCGAACATACCTGTGAATAAAATGCATGACAACAAAAGGTGTATCAGAAAGCTTGGACGCCGTAATAAAGCGACCCCAGCCAGCATAGGTGCTTGTTTGACATTTTCTTTGGATACCGCTGGCAGCCAAAGAGTAATAAGGCCAGCAGAGATCAAGCCCAGCAACGCGAAGATCGCAAAACTTACGGGCCAGCCTAGCTTGTCTGCAATAATAGCAGCAGCAGGAATACCCAGAATAGTAGTAGTTACTATGCCCAAATTGACACGAGAGATAGCCCAACCCTTTCGCTCGGTACCCGCTAAATGGATGGCCTCTACGGCGACGATACTGACAATAGCCGGTAAGATGCCCCCCTGTAACACTCGGATGGCAATAATTAGGTTGTAATGCGGCGCTAATACAATCACAAGATTACCCGCCGCGAAAGCGATCGACGATATAATAAGAAAATCACGCGAATGATACCTACCAGCGAGTATTGTCAACGGAGGACCAAGCAAAGATGCCGCAAGCGCGAAGCAGGTAACAAACCAACCCGCGTCAGCGAGAGGTATATTGAGATCATTTGCCATTGCTGGCAGCAGGGCCATAACAATGAATTCTGACGAAACGATCACGAACAGAGTAAAGGCAAGCAGGCCAATAGCGAAAGTAATTGAGCGCTCTGAGTCTTCAATACAGATCTGCGTTGCGCCCAGCTTAACGACATTCATGCTCATAGTGACAAACCGAATTATGCCTAGGTTATATATTAAGAGGGTTGGTAAAGGCGTGGGGATAAAAGTGGGCGCAGACGCTACGGCCCGCACCCTAATCATCATTTATGCATTAGTGCCACCGTCGATCGTAAGACCTGCACCGGTTATAAAGCGACTTTCCTCACTGGCAAGCCAAGTGACAAAGCCGGCAATATCATCCGGCTTACCATAACTGGGAATAGCCATAAGGCTGCGCTGACCATCGGAGTACTCACCACTCGCAGGATTCATATCAGTGTCAGTAGACCCAGGGTGCACGATATTAACCGTAATCCCTCTGGGCCCGAGATCACGAGCCAAACCCTTGGTAAACCCAATCAGTGCCGACTTGCTGAGACTGTATAGGCTCAGTCCTGACGTAGGCACGTGCTCAGCCAAGTTGCTGCCAATAGATATAATTCTACCGCCCTCGCCCATATATGAGGCGGCAGCCTGAGACGCGACGAATACCGCCCTCACATTGACGTCTATCGTCTGTTCAAAGTCAGCAAGCGTTAGCTCTCCAATTGGCTTGGCAACAAAGATGCCGGCATTGTTGATCAGGATATCGAGCTGGCCAAATTCCGCTACGGTTTTCTGAACAGCAGCCTTAATAGCGGAAGCTTCAGAATTGTCTGCCGCTATGGACAAACCCTTTCTGCCCGCTTGCTCTATCTCGCCTACGACAGCATTAGCCTTATCTGCCGAACGGTTGTAAGTCAGGGCGACATTTGCCCCCTCATGCGCTAGGCGCCTGGCAATTGCCGCTCCTATCCCCCGGCTCCCGCCAGTAACCAATGCCACCTTACCTTTCAATTTACTCATGTCACCTTTCCTTTATGTAATGATTGACACAAATATAAGGCACAACTAGAATCTGATCAATACATTTTTGTATTGATCACTACAAAAAGAGACTTACTCATGACACAACGAGGTCGCCCCAGAAAATTTGACCGATCTATTGCATTGCGACAGGCTATGGATGTGTTCTGGACACAGGGCTTTGACTGCACCTCTATGCCCGACCTAATAGGCGCAATGAAGATCAATTCTCCTAGCATCTACGCCGCATTTGGTAGCAAGGAAAAGTTATTCATTGAAGCGGTTGAGCTTTACAGTGTCACCGAAGGTGAAGAGATTTGGGTAAGGATGGCAAATGAGCCGACAGCACGTTTGGCTATTGAGGCCATGTTGCAAGCAAGCGCTGAAGCTTATACTCGCCCTGCAAAACCACGCGGTTGTATGATTGTACTCGGTGCGCTTCATACCGAAGGCGGCAATACAGCTATTCGCCGAGGCTTACAAGCACACCGTGCGCAATGCATGACAACGATCCATTCGCGACTAGAGCTAGGCATTAGTGATGGTGAGCTAGCAAAGAGGTTGGACTGCCGTGCAATCGCTACTTTCTATCTTACAATTCAGCAGGGGATGTCGATACAAGCCCGCGATGGCGCCTCTCGTGAAGCGCTCCTTGCAGTTGTAAAATATGCCATAGTAGCGTGGGACAGCATTATCTCTGGTGCCTAGTGAATTACACTCCGGAGCAAACGACCTTTTACGTCCAATCTACTACAAAATGCCCGTGCTCGGGCCCGCAGTAAGCATCGATAATTTAACCTCTGTTTTCAGCCAGCTAATAAGCGTCAATTGTTTAGGAGGCATGTCTTGAAGATACTAAGGTCGGCTATGGGTCATGAAGCACGAAACCACCCAAACTTGTTCTAATGTCGGCTCTACAATCCATAGCGAACAGTCAAATAAGAAGACAATTAGCGATCATCATCCCTAAAGGAGGAATCGTTATGTTTCATTCAACCGCTTCAGCTCCATTTACCCCTTGGAATAAGGGGGACACTCATTGGCCAGCGACCACCTTTAAGAAAGCAGGAAATATAGTCTATTCATGTTCGGCTTCAAATCGCGGGAAAAATCCGCGAATTGGACCTCTTCAATCTCGCTATCGACAGTAAATTGCGAGGCTGTGACCTATGCAAGATCCGTATTCATGATAATTCATCAAATAGCTCAATTACAAATCGCGCCATGGTGATGCAACAGAAAATCCATCAGCCTGTAAAATTTGAAATTACAGAACAGACAAGAAATGCAATTAAAGACTGGGTAACGAAAGCCAACCTAAAACCTCAGGATTATTTATTCCCAAGTCGAATTCAGCCTTCAGCTCATATAACAACGCGGCAATATGCAAGGCCAGTAAAAAATTGGGTTAAGATGATTGGGCTTGACCCCACCATCTATGGCACCCACTCACCAAGGCCACGCTCATTTACAAACGAACCGGAAACCTACGCGTAGTACAAATACTGCTAGGTCACAAAAAAATGAAGTTACCGTTAGGTACTTTGGTGTCGAAGTTGATGATGCTCATGAAATGTCCGAACAGACTAAGGTTTGAGACATTAAACACATCGGCGGCTGTCGTCGCTGAGGTGCCATAAGTGGTCGCCCTAAGAGCTGGTAGCTGTAAAAATGCAGACGGTAGCCGTCTGATTTAAAACGAATTCACAACTCAAGATCTGACCCTGCACCCACAGTTAAAACATAATATGTCACTGCTGTCCCGTTAAGGAAAAATAAGAAGGTCTGATTCCGCTACAATTGATACAATGAGATTGTCTAGAAAACAGTGTATTAATAGAGGGAATCAGACCATGGCACATTGTAATACGATCCTGTCACAAATACTAAAACTTGTTCCGAGACATGAATTTGAGACCCTTGCCAAACAACATCATTCAGGCCGTGCCTTTCGTAAAGCCTCCCGCTGGTCGCAGTTTGTATCGCTGACTATGGCTCAATTATCTGGTCGAAATAGCTTACGCGATATCGTGGATAATATGTCGGCGCAAATGCATCGCCTTTACCACCTGGGCAGCGCGAAGCTGTCGCGATCAAACCTATCGCGCATCAATGAAGATAAGCCCTATGCTCTGTACGAAGCGCTGTTTGGTAAACTGTTAACTCGCTGCCAAGGCGTGGCACCTAGTCATAATTTCAGGTTTAAACACCCGCTGTATTCACTGGACGCCTCGACCATCGACTTGTGTTTATCGGCATTTCACTGGGCTGATTTTCGCACCAGCAAAGGAGCGATCAAACTGCACGTCGGCTTAAATCATGCGGGTTATTTGCCGGAATTTGTCACCATCACGGAGGGCAAGAAACACGATGTCACCGTGGGTCGTATGCTTAATTTTCCTAAGGGGAGTATTGTAGCGATTGATAAAGCATACAATGATTACGCTTGGTATAAGCAGTTGACAGATAAGGAGATTTTCTTCGTAACCCGGCTTAAGAGCAATGCAAAATACCGTATTATTAAGCGCCGGTCTGTGCTGAAAAACAAAGGCTTAACGTGTGATCAAACGATAGAATTCACCGGCCCTCAGGTCTCCAAAAAATGTCCTGTTCAATTACGACGAATTGGCTACAAAGATGCGCAGACGGGTAAGCACTATGTGTTTTTAACGAACAACTTCAAACTGGCCGCCAAGACGGTTGCCGATATCTACAAAGCTCGGTGGCAAGTAGAACTATTTTTTAAATGGATAAAACAAAACCTGAAAATCAAGTCGTTTGTTGGCACGAGCAAGAATGCCGTGATGACTCAAATATGGATAGCGATGTGCGCATACTTGTTAATTGCATTTTTGAAATTTCAGTCATCACTCACAAAAAGTATGCAGCAGTTATTGCGGTTACTACAGCTTAATTTGTTTGATAAACGTGACCTGATGGCGCTGTTAAGGGGGGATCCGCCTGATGACGGGTTACCTGATACTAATCAAATGAACCTCATATGAAAGTTAACGGGACAGCAGTGATCTAATTTGTAAGCACTGTAATGTGCGAAATAAGGAGGTCAGGAATTATAGTAATGTGGGCTCACACATCTATGTTCAATGGGTATTAAACATAAGCGAGCGACAAACTCTATCCAACATATTTTAGTCAAACTGTAACCCTGCCTTCAAATTGTCCCACTGGAGGCGCCTCATGACCCAAAAAAGTCTGGCGATAACCTATCACCGGGTGGCAATAAAATGGATTGTCCCAACTCGCCTATTATAAGCGGCAGAATATCAAACAACACAACCTGTAATAATGGCGTAAACAGCTGGCCACGTAGGCAAGCAACCCCAAAACACTTATCCACGTTACCGTCAAGCGCTCTGCCATAGCTCGTTTACGCCCTACGTCGGGGTTAAGAAGTCCCTCTTCAGCTAATTGTATGTTTTTTATTCCTCCCATGTAGAATTTTCTGCAAAGTACTCTTTGAGCAATGCCATAAACAATTGCACTTTTGTGGACAAATGCCGGCGGTGCGAATAAACAGCATGCAGGCCGAGTGTTTCAATTTTATATTTGGGCAAAACTATTTTGAGTTTTCCAGTTTTTATGGCCTCTCCCAAAACAAAAGTAGGACATAGTGCTATTCCATTATCAGCAAGGACCAATTTTTTTACCGCTACTGCACTGTTTATGCGGTGGCGTCCTTCAATATTGACACTTTGTACATCTCCATCTCGCTCAAACTGCCACGATATCCCGCTTTTATAATTTGTGTCAATAATGCATGAATGATGTAACAGATCGTTTGGGCAGTCAGGCTCTCCATGTTGTTGTAAATATTCTGGTGATGCACAAGCAACAGTGCGAATAGTGGAAAGCCTGCATGCAATTAAACTTGAATCTGGGAGAATACCAATACGTAATGCCAGATCAAAACCTTCCTCGACAATATCAACTACTCTATCTGTTAATACCATATTGATACGAATATCAGGATACTGGCTAGCGAAATTTGATACTACCGGTATTAGATGGAGCTCTGAGAATGAGGTAGGTGCACTGATATTTAATTCACCACTCGGAGTCGTATGAATATCTTGAACCGCGGCTTCTAGCTCATCCAATTCCTCAAGTAAAGAAACACAGCGTGCATAATATGCTCGACCTACCTCAGTTAAAGAAACTTGACGAGTAGTACGGTTAAATAAGCGAATATTAAGCGATTCCTCCAACTGCGCTACATATTTACTTAACAGGCCTTTTGTAAGGTTTGACTTCCGTGCTGCGCTAGAAAACCCCCCTGCATCCGAGACGGAGGTAAACGCCTTCATACATACTAGTTTATCCAATTTTTTATACCCTTTGTCCACAAAATGAAGACAGTGTATCTAGTTTTGCTGCTATTGTCTTTAGTGGTGTGTGCCGATAATATATCTTTATCAGAAATATTAGAATAAACAATCAATCTTATAGTTCTAACAAAACCCATTATTTAGGAGGTATATCATGACGACTCAAACAACACCTTATGCAATACTTATTTTACGCTTAGCTCTTGGCACTATGTTCATCGCACACGCTTTATTGAAAATACTAGTGTTTACACCTGAAGGAACCGTTGGTTTTTTTGCCTCTCTCGGAGTGCCCGGCTGGTTCGCTTATCCGATAATGGCGATAGAACTTATTGGTGGTGCCATGCTGATACTCGGCATTAAAACAAGATTGGTTTCCTTGGCGCTCATTCCTGTTCTCATCGGCGCTATGGTATTGGTACATGGTGCTAAAGGCTGGTCATTCACAAATGAAGGCGGTGGTTGGGAGTACCCTCTGTTTTTGATTGCGGCATTGATTGCACAAAGTTTGCTGGGCA
>CAJXZM010000016.1 GCA_913063125.1 uncultured Gammaproteobacteria bacterium
GTGGCTGTTCTTTGGTATTTCGCTGGTACCGGCGATGCGATGTTAGGGCTGCCATTGAAGGTGCTGCAGAGTTAAAAATAATAGCCTGATGGTTAGATTGTTTTGTGCCGGTCTTCGTTAGATAGGCTCTAAAAACAGGCAAACGTGTTTTTTCTAGTGGCTTATTAGTGATTTTCTAGATCTTTTGCCTGTTTTTTCTCCGCCTCACCCCTATTTACTCCTCTCCGCTACGTGCTATTCCTGTTAGTAGTATTGAATGCCCGTCTTAATCATAAGTGTTCTTTGCACCGAGTGGTTCGCGGGGATATTCTGTGAGCAAATCAACTCAAAGGGTGTGTTTACCATGACTATGGCGCTAAAAATTGAAGCTCATTTAGATCGTGTGGGCGTTGACTATGAAATGATTGATCATCCACATTCCAGTACCAGTTTACAGACAGCGCGCGTGGCGCATGTTCCTGCGCAGGAAGTCGCTAAAGCGGTAATGACTCATGATGGTAATAATTATCGGTTGTGTGTCATTCCTTCTACGCATCGTTTGGAACTGGCCATGTTAAATAAACATATGAGAGGTACGTTTCGCCTTGCTACGGAGGAGGAGTTGGGGGCGTTATTTGAGGATTGTGAAGTGGGTGCTGTTCCCGCATTGGGGCAAGTCTATGGCCTGCCTGTTATTTGGGATCAACGTCTTGCCAGTATGAAAGAGGTCTATTTAGAGGGTGGTGACCACGAGTCACTCATACACCTCAATCAGGGCGCTTTCATGGAATTAATGGGGCTGCAAGAACATTGCACTATTAGCAGCAGTAATCCGAGTGATCCCCCTATCACAGAGAATCCGCTAGGTTCTGAGAGGCTTCATTGATCTATTCAAATCGACTTAGGATTTGGGCGGTAAACTCAGAAGGCACTTGAGTATTTTGTTCTCATGCTTTCTGACCAACTTTTCAAAAAAGTTAGATTTTCGGAAGGCTAAATGGTCACTGCGTTTATATTTCTGCCATTTGGGATGTCGTCGCCAAGAATATGTCTTTTAAAGTATTCGTAGAAAAGACTTTCTATAGGGGCCTAAACCGCTACAACTTCGCATATCCCTAAACTCTACATATCCTTGAATATGCGGAGCTCAGCATATATAAGGGCGATTAACCCCATAAAGCCTGACATACTCCCAGAGGATCCAGGTCCCCTCTCCTTTTACATAAAGGCCGTAAATTATACCATTCGGCCTATATGCTGCCATTCCTTGTGACAGTAGACTAATAATAATTACACACGCTGAATTACGGACAAAATATATGCAAAGATATTCACCCTATAATGGACGGGTAGAATCAATGACGGAGGATTCCAAAGGGGAGTTCATCAAAGTCTCGGATGTAGAAAATTTACTAGTTTCTTTATGCGATAACATTATGGCTGCCGAACGAGACTATCAGTTTTCTCAAGATGCTGTTGATCAGATCAATTCGGCTTTTTTAAAGACTTTGGATTTTATTTAATTCTTTTTTACAGACGCCCGTTACAAGCTCCATGCTGTAAAGGGCAGAATCACTACACTTTCAATTCCCTTAGGCTTATCACAAAACATTGCCCTCAACATCAACCGCATTTAACTGATTCTCATCTGGCCCATTATCACCCGCACCAGGAACCCAACCCGATAGGCACTCCCTATCCCCAGCACAATCATCTGTCAATGATTCTAAGAACGAAACCAATTGAGCGATTTGAATGTCATTTAGAGCAGGTGATATGAAAGGGGTTGCCATCACCTGACGCTCCTGACCTAGCTTCTGTAATGCAAGCCGGCTGTTTGCTATTGAATCTGGATACAATGTTTCACAATTCCCAATACTCTGATATTGCGGTAACTGACACCAACCTCCACGATCAAAGAAGGCGTTAACTGACGCTACCGGATTCACGTAGTGTCGAACTACTTCCTCTAAGGTTTGATACGTTCCAGCGTGCCCATATGGAGCAGTCAAGGCCACGTTAAGCAATGACGCAGTTCTGAAATGATAACGATCCGCAGGGTTCCCTGTTTCCCTTTCACGGCCAAAATCATCATTATTGCCATCGCCTTTACCAACGCCTATTTGAGGGAACGCAATTACGTGATGTTGCTCGTCACTAAAGACATCGCCACGATGACAACCCGAACACCCTGCCCCGCCTTCATTAACTGGCGTAAAGAATAAAATGGCCCCTTGCTTTTGATCTTCTGATATTGCCAACAGGTCTCCATTAACATACTGATGCCAAGGAGTATCAACAAACACCATTGAACGTTCAAATTCACCTAGGGCATACGCTATATTGTCGAACGTGACCAAAACCTCTGCACCCTCTGAACTCACGAATGCAGTTTGAAACTCTTCCAGCCATGCATTCGTCGATAACTCTCCTTCCCCCACGCCGTAATCGCCTAACCGGGCGGCCAAATGATCGCGAATTACATCGTTTGTACTACCATTTTCGAAGTCTTCAGTTTTCATTTCTTCTGATGAAGTAACTGGGAATTTTGATTGGGCCATGACCAGGTTTTCACCGGCATTTACATCGGCTATTAAGAAATCACTATCAGGTGTTCGAATAGGAGACACAGCCCCATTGGCCTTATTTTCTTTACCTAAGCTTTCAACACGCGAATCAAAAAACAATCCAGAATCCCATAATCCTGCATTGAATACGCTTGGAGCATTACGAGGAACAATAGGTAAATTAGCACTATTGGTTCTCCCTAACCCCAACACATCTGGATCTAGCGAATCAACGCCTACAGGGAATGACAAACCATCACCGCCCCCTAACCCAGGGTGGTGGCAAGTTACACAGGCAGCATCCATCGCCCCTCCTAAGCTTTTACTATAAAAAAGTGCCATACCAAGTTGAGCTACTGGGTCCGATATGTCAGGCAAATCACGCTCAGACGCAGGATTCCCTGTTAAGTTTTGATCCAAAATAATGACATCTAATTCTGTATCAGACGTAGAACTTCCACACCCTGCTTGAAAAACCAGCATTATACTAATAAGTGTTATGCCAAGGTAACTTGAGGGGGATGTAGTGTAATTACGTTTTTTGTTCACATGAATACCTCTATTTAATTTTTATTATACCGGTGTCTCAACAACGTAAAATAAAAGTAAATCAGGCAAGAAATAAGGAAGAAATGTGCAAACAATAAGGATCTATTTGAAGAGAGAATACCTATACATCTAAAGAACAAAGACCCATTACCAAGAATTGAAATGGGCCTTTGTTTTTTACTTTACGCCTTGATTTTTTCTAAAAATCACAGACGCAAAGATATAAACCACGACAAACATAAGCACATTTGCAATCAATGTTGCGTAATATGCATCAAAAGGCAGAGAAAGGCTCTCGTTTAATAACCCCTTTTTATCGAGAATACTCCAAAACGTAAACACCATCGTTACCGCTATCCCCATCCAGGCACTACGCGCATCCCCTTTTTTAGAAAAAAAGCCTATAAGATACAACCCTAACAATCCACCTCCCAACAGTGAAGCCAAAATGGTAGCCGTATCTTGCAAGGTTTTTGTGTCTGCTTGATTAATGTAGATAGCACCAGCAATCATAAAGCAAGATACAAGTGCAGCCACACCCCAAGCCACATGTAAGTAATGCTTGTCTTCTTTATTGGGGTTAATATGCCGACGATAAATATCCACAATTGAAACCGTCGATATAGCATTGATACTTGAGTCGAGAGAAGACATGGCCGCAGCTAATGCGGCAGCAAGCACTAGACCAACAATACCCGCAGGCAATTCAGATAATACAAAAAACGGTAAAATCTGCTCTGCCTTCTTTGTTCCATCTAACATCATTGTAGCTTCAGGGTTCGGATAAACCTGATAAAATGCATACAAAGCAGTTCCCAAAAACATATAAAATGCCCAAATAGGCAAACTGCTGATTGCGCAAATAAACATCCCTTTTCGAGCTTCGGCCTCCGACTTTGCAGCACAATAACGCTGGACGGTATTTTGATTACTGCTGTACTCCGTAAGCCAAGAAGTCACACCCAGTATTAACATCATGGTACCCGTTTTACTCAGTAACGAAACATCCCATGATACGGGATGCAGGGTTCCTTCTCGCAGTTCAGAAAATGCAAATTTACCATGCTGTTCAGCTATATTAAAAACGTCTGAAAAACCGTTAGGTAGCAAATCAATGATAACGTAAAGACACATCACTCCGCCTAACACAAGAACAACTGTTTGCAACACATCGGTCCATATGACCGCATCAATACCACCGACAACGGTATAGATCGAAACAAAAACACCGCTAATGACAATGCAGGTAATGGGATCCAAGCCCGTTAATTCATGCACTAACAAAGACAAAAGGTACAGTATTGTACTTAACCGAACCAGCTGTGCGACCATAAATGCAACTGCGCCGTAAACCCTAACTGAAGGCCCAAACCTGTCTTCCAAAAACTCATAGGCAGATGTTGTTTTTTTACGACGAAACACAGGAAGAAAAAAATACGCTGCAAACAGTATTGCTATAGGTAACATCAAGTTCGGTAGAAACCGTAACCAAGCTGTTTTATAAGCATCACCTGGATACGCCAAGAAGGTGATTGAGCTTATCGACGTCCCCACTAAACTAAGCCCAATTGCCCACCCAGGAAAGGATCTTCCACCAACAAAGTACTCTTCCGTATTGGTGTTTTTTCTTGAAAAGTAAAAACCAAGAAATAGTATAAAACCAAAATAAATACCAAGCACCAAAATATCCAGTGTTGCTAACTTCATAGGTAAACGCTCCTTCTACTTGTCTTGAGGCAAATGCTTATTATGATGGAACATCCATTTTGTGGTTTCGTAAACCCCACGAGCCACACGACTTAGTTCTTCAACTTTTCCCGGATCCTGAGAACTAACATCAACCCTTGGAGAATCACTATTGAGATCATGAAGTTTGATATCAGTACTATCAAAGTTCATTCGCAACATAAAATCTTTGGTGACAGCCCCTATAATAGGACTTGTTTTGCTCGATGTTTGCGTATAAACAGCCCTATCTTCGTCAATAGGTTGGTTTAAACTTCTTCCCATTGTCGTGTTATCAAAAGGTACTCCAGCAAAATCTGCTAACGTTGGTAACACATCAACAAGACTTGCCGCAGCTTCAACGCGTCTCTGTCCTATTAAACCAGGAGCATAAAACATAAATGGAACATGCAAACCATCTAAATCCAGCGCTTCATAAAATGGTTTCATATGAGGGGTCGTAGTAATGCGGTTATTGTGGTCTCCGTAAAAAGCAAAAATAGTATTTTCAAAATAACCTGAAGATTTAGCCATTTCCATAAAGCGGCCTATATTAAAATCTAGCAGCCGCACCGCATTAAATTGTTCATTATTTTTATAACCAAATTTTCTTAACTCTTCTTCCTGCACATGAATTGTTTCAAAACCATCATTTTCTGAAGGTATAGTAAACGGTCGATGATTACCGGCCGTTTGGATATAGGCATAGAACGGCTTATCTTTAGGTAGCTTTCCAAGAACAGCACTGGCTTCTTTGAAGAGATCCAAATCTGATATACCCCAAACATCTGCATCTGGAGAGTCATAACTTCCTTGCTCAAACAGGTTTAGATCTTTGATATTTGTACGTAACACCGCGCTCATGTTTGCCCAACCCGCTGCACCGCCAATAAAATAATACTTTGGGTAACCTGCAAATGAGTTAACAATAGAGTGCTGCTCTGTAATCATTTGGTTTCGTGATGCAGTTCGCACGGTCGATACATCTGGCAAGCCCGTTAGACTCGCAAACACAGTGCGAGCCGTTCCTGATACTGGCACATAGAAATTCGGAAAAAACCACCCCTCATTGGCTATTTTATCGAGATTTGGAGAGGGTTTAAGTGGGTGGCCATAAACACCTAAGCGACTAGCCCCCAGGGACTCCAACATCACCATAATGATATTAGGCTGCTTTGCTAATCGAATAGTGGCATCTTGGTTATTGGCAGTATTTTTACGCGTGTAATTTAGCGCTTCGTTATCGGGCTGCTCTACCCCTAAATACTCAGCAATGGCAGGGTAATGATCCCTTACTACCGCTTCATCATACTTACCCGCAAAACGGTACTTAAAGGAATCCGTGAAATTCAAAACGGGGTTAATCCCAAGCGCGGCAATAGTCGAGTTCCCAGTGAAGAATGCATCATTCCATCGTAGCGGCATTGTTGAACCCAAACGACCAAATATTCCAAAAAAGAAGACGGCAAAAATCACTACAACACCGAGTGCTTTCTGTTTTTTAGACAGCTCTGCTGCAGGCCTAGTTAACAAAACCGCTTTTCGTTTCATGCTTAAGAAAAATATGACAGTACCCGAAATCCACGCTAAGTTTATCCAAATAACAGGGTAACTCTGCCAGGCCATAGTGGCCGATATAACAATGTCATCAAAAAACCGCAGTATTGTGGAATTCATACGTATACCTAGATAGGCATAATGGCCAAAATCTAAGATATAGAACATCAAACAAAGGAAAACAGACAATGCTAGATAGATATGCGTTATACGACGAGCTATAGAGCTATTGGTGATATTCCACGGAAGCATGCTTGTCAAAGCTACTGGCACCAGCACTAATAACGACAAACGTAGGTCAAACTTAATGCCGACGTATAAAACCTGTGCCAATGTCTCAAAAGCAGGATTGACTAAATCACCAACTTCCGAAAACCAAAAATAAAATATGGCACGAAGTGCAACTAGCATTAGCATCCAAATCACAAGCAAAGATGCTAAATATTGGAAACGCCTAGATTTCAACCAACCCATCCCAAAACCTCATAAACTTAGGTAAACATAGTGCGCCAGCATCGGTTTTGTATCCGATAGGCGAAAGCATCGCATTCTAATTCAGTTGTTGGCTTTTTCGAAGAGCTAAATACGGGCTTATGACAAATTAAGGCTCTCTAGCCCATTTAAACTGAAATTCAACTTCTTCCTCTTCATCGCTTCGCTCATGCTCTATGTTAAACGTTGCCCTTACAGGAACGTAAATACGCTCTCCACCAATCATAATTTCAAATGGCTTACCTTCCTCTATACAATCTGCTAACCGTCTCAATTTGGCCGCCGTCTCTTTGGCCGAATATTCTTTTTCAAAATCTCTACCCTGATCTGACATTATGTTGTTACTCCTGTTTTATGAACTAAGGGTTAAAAACTAAACCGGGTTTGATACTCCATGAGCCACATGCCCCGCGGTAACATGTTTACTCGCAGATAAACAATGACCTTCTTGATCATCAAAAAACACATCTGCACCAAAAGATTTTAGAAATAGCCCCTTATCTAATCCACCTAAAAATAAAGATTCATCGATCCGAATGCCCCACTGTCTTAGCGTCAGCACAACACGCTCATGCGTGGGTGCCGAACGAGCCGTAACCAATGCCGTTCTAATCGGGCAATCATCCCCATATTCTTGCTGGAGTCTATGCAGTACTTGTAAGAACGGCTTGAAAGGCCCTCCTTCCATTGGCTTTTTTGCCGCTGCTTTTTCCGATTCAGTAAACGCTTGCAGCCCTTTTTCTTGAAAAATTCTTTCAGACTTATCCGAAAACAACACTGCATCGCCATCAAATGCTATTTTTAGTTGTCCTTCAGTACTTGATGGGCACTCTGGTGCGATGATATGCGCTGCAGCAAAACCGCTGTCTAATGCGTTACGAACATCCGCTGGTATTGTTGAAAGAAACAAGTGTGTGCCAAAGGCTGAGATATAACGATAAGGACTTTCACCACCACAAAACGCTGCGCGCGTAATGGGCAACTTCCAATGTTCTATGGAATTAAACACTCTCAGCCCTGTGTCCGCGCTATTACGAGACAACAGGATAACCTCTACTCGCGGACTGTCCGGAGATATATCATTTAAGGCAAGCAGTTTTTTAACCAAAGGAAATGCATCACCAGGCTCCAATGGAGTATCTTCATTCTCAATTTGGTACTTTTGATAAGCATCCAACCCCTGCTCTTTAAACACCTGGTCGCTTTCACTCAAGTTAAACAGCGCACTAGAAGAAGTTGCTACTACAAGTTTCCCATTAAAATTTACCGGCATTGTATTCTCAACATAGTATTTTCAAAACCCTTGATTAAAAAGCGTTAACTATCACCCATCTGTTGTCAAAATGGCTCAGCTATATCCACAACATCTAATGACCAACAATAATGACGATTTATTAATGGAAAATACAACATCATTGCAAGTCCCTTAGTAAGTGCTCTTTTTGATGTCGATAGCTTATTCAGTAATTCCGCGTAATTTTCCAACTGACTGCGATACAAAGCAACTTGCTCAGCGATAAATTTGTCAGGCTTATCACTATTGGCAATAGTTACGTTACTTTTGCTATTTTCTATATCCGAAAATTTATAATCCACCACCCAGCAAATTCCATTTTCATCGATAAAGGTACGATCAATAACGTAATGTTCTCCCTGTCCCTGATCATCACCACGACTTACTGCATACTCTGCATAGGATTCAATACCCTGTTGAAAGAGCCAAGCGACCTTCTTTGGGTTATCAATCAAATGCTGAACAGAGCGTTGAATAATACTAATAGCCTCATCCATCCGGTCAGGTCGCACGTGCAATTTAGCCAAAGACGCTCGCCAGAATGGTTGTAATCGTTCGAGGTCACTTTTCTTTAGGCTAAAATTACCACCAATGAAGAACTGTTGGTATAGTCTATGAGCATAGGTTCCAACATTAGCGTAGAAACTGTCGCTAGTGTCTACATCAGTCGCGTCACTAACAATTTCAAGGCCACCGTTCTCGTCATTACTCTCATCAACACCCTTCTCAATACGGGAAACGTCTCGCGCTTTACCTGAAGCATTGGATACGCTGAATTCGCCCAACATTGATTGTTGATATTCGAATAACTGTTCATTTGCACTATCGGTTAAAATACAAAATGCTTTATTTGTTTCTCTTTGAACTAACTCAGGATCAACTACCGTTACGTTGTCAAGCAGGTTATTAGCCTCTAACCCAGCCCATAGTGTTCCCAGTATTGTGCCATTGGTTGGTACCTTAATTTGGTCATCCTTATCCGATCCGAGCGTACCCGTAATATAAAGATGTTGCTTTGCTCTAGTACATGCAACATACGTTAGTCTGGATAATTCATTTTTTAATTTGACGGAATGAGCCCGCCATAAAAACTCATAAACCGCATCACCGTGGACATCCCCTCCTCGCTCTGGCAATGCGGCCAAAAACAAAGATTGTTCCCCTGTTGCTGGGGACAGGTGGTTATCAACAATCAATAGTGGGCGATCATCACCTCGACCTCTTTTTGCACCGTAGGGCAAAAAGACATAATCAAACTCCAGTCCCTTTGACTTATGCATTGACATTATTTGCACAGCATCAGGTTCAGAGCTTCCTGGAGACGAGAACAAGGTCATTGCCTTGTCTTCTAACATATTAATATTGGCAAGGTCCGCCGAATTTTCAAAAGCTTCCAATAAGGCAAAATATTTCTGTGCATCTTCTTTTTCGAAGACTGTTTTTTTAACGTCACCATAAATACCGTCTTCTTGTTCATTACTGCCTGTATCTTTTCTCGTCTCGTTATAAAAACAACTGCCACCCAAATTCGTCCATAATGACTCAACAGCATCTCGTACATTAAACTGCTTTCTCTGCCGGTAATAGAAACCAAACAATGTAACAACACGCTGGATTTTTAACATTTCTTGAGAAGGTATTTCATCAACGCCAATTTCTGCCAACGTATCATCTTCAGCGTTTACTACCTGTACCAAATTATCCCATAAAGGGCGATACGTATTGATACCATGAAGTTTTTCTAGCGTTGATAAAGATAATCCAACACAAGCACCACGTAACACTGAATACCAAGCAATTCTATCTGAAGGTCGCAGTAGTGCCTTTGTGATACCCAATAACTGTTGAATAATTGCACTTTCTTGTAGCGTGTCAATATCAACAGCACGTATAGGTATACCCCTTAGTCCAAGCGCCTTAATTATCGGTCGAGCATGAGATTTGGAGCGCACTAATACAGCGTAACTTTTCCCCGTTTGTCGGCCTCTTAGCGCCAATACGGTTTCAGCAATAAATTCTGATTCATTATCTGTATATTGAAGCTCATCAATTTTTTCACCCTCTAATGAAACATCTAAGTATGACTGTCTGAATATTTTTGTTGTTACCCCGGCGCCATCCCCACCATTTTTTGCCGCTACAGATGGGCTATAGGAGACCGCACCCTTGTGTCCATCATGTTGTTCCGGAAAAGCTGCGCCAAACACATTATTGACCCAGTTAATAACTTTTACATCAGACCGAAAATTAGTTTGTAATGCAATCGGGGTTAACACTACGTCGGCTAGACGCCCTTCATGCCACACCCCAAGAAATAGTGCTATATCAGCTTTTCGAAACGAATAAATCCCCTGCATTGGGTCTCCTACCAAAAATAAGGTACGCCCATCTCCCTGTTGCCAACCTGATGTTAATTTCTCTAATAGTTGAATTTGTAACACCGAGGTATCTTGAAATTCATCTACCAAGATATGAGAAATTCGGTGATCGTATTTCAACGTCAAATCAGTCGGTTCATCTGAAGAGCCTAATGCACGTAACGCAGCCATGGAGATTTCAGTAAAATCAACGTTGCCAGTCTCTTGCCAAAGTAAATTCAAATAACCCACAGCCACAGGCATCAATTCCAACAAGTCGACAAGCAATGCCCATTGATCTTCAGAATAGCCATCAAAGGGGAGCATTTTTATATCGAACAGTTGCTCGTTAAAACCAGGGCATTCAGCTTCTAAAGTGCCAATTAACGTTGTCAAATCGGTTTTACGTTGCTTGCGTAACTTTTTTTCCTCTGGATCTTTTGAAGAGGTGGGCGCTGGAAAGCCTAACTTCGCATCAACACGCTTTCGATAGCTTGGCTTTCCTTTGGTTAACAACAGCTCTGCAAACACTGTCCATGCTTGAGGTGTATCGATAAATGACGCATCATTCTCTACTGCCAATGCTGCGTTTAACGGAGATTCTTTTTTATCCAAAGCCAAATTATGAGCAGCATACAATGCTAGAGACATTAGCTGTTGTTTTATCGATTCTGGCAAGTATTGGTTTAATGCGCTAATTTGAGACTCTACAACATCCCGCAAGGTATTTTCTAAAAGGGATTTCAGATCCCCATCGTGTTGGCGAGCGGTAACCAAATTCTCTAACCAGTGATCTCTTTTATCTAACATTTGCACAATGAGATTGACGGCTAATCTGTAGTTATTATCCAAATGCGTTAGTAGGCTTTGTAACGCATCATCATAAAAATCGCCTTCGCCCAAACTATTAATAAGTTGCTTGGCAGCCTTCTCGTATATTGCAGAGGCATCGTCCTCAATTGACGGCATTGCCCCCATACTACTTTCAAAAGGCATTTGTTTAACGAGCGAGCTACAAAAACCATCAATTGTTTGGACTTTTAATCGATTGGGGTGGCGTAATAAATTCCATCCCATTAATTTATCACGTTCTATCACTGCCTGGCACAGGTGCCAGGTTTGTGCTTCATAATCATTATCAGGGCATGCCCGCCCATTTGCATCTAGCAGTGATTCAAGAACACGTTGGCGCATTTCTCCAGCAGCTTTTTTTGTAAACGTTATTGCGACAACTTCCTCAGGTTTTTCAACCAAAGCAAGCAGCCCAAGTATTCTTTGCGTTAATACACCGGTTTTACCCGATCCTGCAGGAGCCTGTACAATGTAACTGTTGCGGCAATCCAGGGCATCCAGGCGTTGTTGTGCGTCAACTAAAATAGACATAACCTTATAGCTCCTTGCGACGACAAAACGTTGTTAATTCACAGTAATCACAACTGGATTTGTTTTTTGGATCTACGACGGCAACTCCGGCGCTAAAATCATCAGCCAACGCTGTTATTACACGATCCCAATTATCTACGTGTGCAGGCCAATCTTCAATTTTCCCAATTGAGGTAGTACTACGCCCTTCAATCAAAGAAACCGCCTCATCCATTTCACCTTTAATCCCTGAGCCCCCTTGCTTTACCACAGCAAACACAACGCCATCGACATCTTCACGGTGCTTAATTGCATACAGTGGTAATTGAGGGTCATCAGGCCGATCACCTTTCCAGGCAGAGCGAGACTTCTGTCCAGTTTTATAATCAACAATTACCGTGTGCTGACCATCCACCAAATCGATACGATCAGCTTTAACCGTCACTTCTACGTTATTTACCGTTAACGTTTCCGACTGCTCCAAACTTGAAATTATGAACCGTGTGCGTTTTGCTTCAACATTCACCAGCCAATACAATACCAATTTTTCGAGACGCTTTTTTTCCAAAACTAAAAAAGCTTCATTTAGCCCTGGGGTTTGTTCACAAAACCGCTCTACCGCAACATTAACATTACTGGATATTTGAGTTTGCAGTACATCAGGTTGATTAAGTAAGGCATGTAATTGTTCTGATGATTCACAATCCCGCCAAAAACCTTCTAAACAAAGATGTAACAATTCACCCCTTTCTGCAGGAGACAACCCATCCTCCACTTCTTCAACCGTTTTTGCACCCAATCGATACACTGCAAATGCTTTAAAAGGACAAACCGCCTGCGCTTTTATTATCGATGCCCCACCTTTCACTTTGGACCCTTCCGGTAAAGCTTGGCCCTTATTATCAAACAATTCAGTTACAGGGTCATTTATTGTTAACCAGGGGCCACCAAGTATTGGGAGAACGTCATCATTCCCAGTTTTCAAGCATTGCTCATGTTGCCTCTCATCAACAGGATACACGGTTAATAGCGGGCTGATATTAAATTCATTATCGCCTTCAAGTTGATGCCAACTAAATATCGTAGATGACGTCGTTTTTGTGAAAGCCGATAGTATAAACGATGCGTATGCTAACTCTTTTTCAGCTGACGCATTAGGCATCCCTTTGGATCGCTGTAAATGCTGACAAATAAATGGATTCGGTGCAGGGCTTGCAGGCCAATGTTGATCATCAGACGACATCACCCATATGCCATCAAAATGCAACCCTGATGCCTCCAATATACCGAGCACTTGCATTGAGGCTTGTTCCGTTTTGATCTGAAACATCGCCTCATTAAGTGCCTGCTTTAAGTGACGAATCACATGAGAAAATGGAACCTCACCAACGACCTCGTCAAACAACGCTAACATTCGAAGCTGCTCAAAGAACTTTTCTTTTAGCTGATAGTCTTGACTGGATAGAGATCGACGGCCCGACCAACCCAATGACTGCAATATCTCAGGAATAATCGCTGCCCATTCAGAAAACCTTTTATTGCCCGCTACATTGGTTTTCCTCGCTATCTGCAGAGCGCTCATTAAAGGGTCATTTTCATCTCCTTCTACACCTCGACCGCTCCGCACTAATAGTGTTCGATAACGCTCCTCAACAACACTAACTGATAGTTTTTCCGACTTTGCTTCCACAAGCTTGTCAGCGAACAAAGAGCAGCTGGAAAATCGCTGTGCGCTAACCTCCCAATAGGGGCTACGTAATAGAGTCCCCCATTCATCACGCAAAATCGGTTTAGCTAGCATGTTCAACAATAACAATGCATCCGCCACAATACCAAAAGACCCTAAAGGGCTACCCGCAGATACGTTTATTTCATCCCGCCAAGTATTCAACCCTGGATGTGAGTAGCTTTCTGGTTGCACAAGCTGCTTACAAACTCTTTCTATTTGGGCTCTATCATCTGCGATATCTGGCGCCACAACACAGAAGGATTCGCCAGGGTTCGCACGACTAGCACCTACCAACCATTGTAAAGCTGCTTCAATTTCAGCATCTTTGTCAGTGTAAGCCCTAGATTTGCTTACGTTGTCGGTTTTGCCAAAATCAAGATATACAGATTTTCCGTTTTCTTGCTCGGCAAATGCATCAACGACTGCGCTTACCGCAGGCTCAAGCTCATCAAATCCATAAAAATATAGGGTGCCTTTTGCCTTAAGTATACCTTGATCAATACAGGCTCTAATAACGGATAAGCTTTCAACTTGAGAAATCCACCCATTTTGTTGACAAGTCTGCTTAAAGTCCTCAAGCCAACCGAGGAATAGGTGGGTATTATCATTAACATCCCAGCGCGTTAAATCATCAGTTTCGTCCCATCGATTTAACATACTCCACGCTTGCTGGGCTTGCTTTGCCGCACCATCAGGCTTTATCCAATCTTTGCCCTGTCGTTTAATCACTTGCTCCCACACTGCCTTTTCTTGTGAAGAAGACAACACCAATGATGACAACATCCCAGCAACGGGCAAATCAACCCATTGCATATTTGCAGCTAAGTTATCCCTTGCCTCATCAAACAGATTATCTAACCAGGTCGACAAAGGAATGATATTGATGGATTGCCACGCCTCACCAGTAGCATGCTTTTGAGTGTTAAGATGGTCCAACTGTCGATTTAGCCAAGCGGAAATTCGTCTATTCGGGGTAATTACCACGTCAGTGGCTAATATATGAGCAAATTCAGGTGAAATCTGAAGTAAATCGTAAGTCATTAGGTTATCAATTAGGTATCGGCTAAGGTGATTATCATAGGGTGAGAATTGATATGCACTGTATCGTAAATTTCGGTTAGAATGCACATGTTACCCAAAATTTATTAAACACTGGGCCAAAACTGCCCCGGTTAAAGGATCTATTAGCAATGTCCGAAAGCAACATCGATAATTTACACGTCAAATCACAAGAAGTACTGATTACCCCTGATCAACTAAAAGCAAAAGTCCCTATGTCTGATGCAGCCAAAGCGTCTGTTTTAGCTGGCCGTCAGGCTGTAATGGACATTCTGGATGGCAAGGATCACCGGCTATTTTTAGTAATAGGCCCCTGCTCTATCCATGATGTTGATGCTGCGAAAGACTATGCAAAACGTCTTAAAGCACTTTCAGACGAGGTCCAAGACTCTTTGCTACTGGTTATGCGGGTTTATTTTGAAAAACCACGTACTACTGTTGGTTGGAAAGGATTAATAAACGATCCTCACTTGAATGACACCTTTGAAGTAGAAGAAGGCCTTCATATTGCTAGAAAGCTATTGATTGATTTAGCAGAAGAAGGTCTACCGCTATCAACCGAAGCTCTCGATCCAATCTCACCTCAGTATTTACAAGATGCGATTAGTTGGTCTGCGATTGGCGCTAGAACCACCGAATCACAAACTCACCGCGAAATGGCCAGTGGCTTATCAAATGCTATCGGCTTTAAGAACGGCACCGACGGTGGGTTGACTGTTGCAACCAATGCCTTACAGTCAGTGTCCAGCCCCCACAGCTTTTTAGGCATCAATCAGGAAGGCCAAGTATCCGTCATTAATACGGAAGGCAACCCTTATGGTCATATCGTGCTTCGTGGCGGCAATAGCAAACCTAACTACGATTCTGTTAACGTTGCCATTGCGGAACAGGCCCTGACAAAAGCGGGTGTTAATACAAATATCATGGTTGATTGCAGTCACGCAAATTCGAACAAAGATGCTGCATTGCAGCCACTTGTTATGGAGAACGTTAGCAATCAAATCGTAGACGGTAACAAGACTATCATTGGGCTTATGGTTGAAAGCAACATTAACTGGGGCAACCAGAAACTCAAGTCAAATCTTGCAGAAATGGAATACGGCGTATCTGTTACTGATGCATGTATCGATTGGGAAACCACCGAAAAGTCCGTAAGAGCCATGCGAGAAAAGCTTAAAGATATATTGCCAGCTCGTCGTTAATAACCTTTCCGTTATATTAAAATCAAGAGCTGCGAGGAATAAACCTCCCAGCCCTTGATTTTATTTAATCCAAACGTTACTCACCGTACACAATGGTCGTTGTTTGTAAAAACAACCCTGAAAGTACCGACGTATTTCTATAATCAACATGGTGAACAGTGGTAATACCACCATCAATCATTGCAGCGGTTACCGATGAATTACCAAAGCCAAATAAGCCAAGGAATGCAGCTGCGGATGCTTCCCCAACTTTACTTGGATTAATAGTTGAATCTGTATTAAGTGACAGTGCCTGTGATGTAGCTGTTGTGCTTGAGATCAACATGCCTGAAGGTGTCGCACCACCGGGATAAAGATTAGTGGCACAACCACTCACGGTTAAAATTGCAATAACAAACAAAGCACTTATTAACTTACGATACATATTTTTATTCCCTGTTAAAATTACATTAAGCTTCCATTTATCCAATCGCCAAATAAACAGCTCGCACACCATATATATTTTTAGATAAAAAATCCAAATAAATTAGCGCCCCTAAACGAATCACCTCATTTAACCAACCTATCAGCGCAGGCTTTTAATACGTATTGTCGTTTATACATTGATGCTTTGTGCCTATATTTCGCGATCACTAAAATGCAACCTTATAATTTATTTGCAGGATTAGCGCATCCATATCCGCTGCAGCTGAATCACCTTCTTGCTGATAAGATTCCACGCGAAGTGAAACCTCTTTGTTTTCTTATGGGAACCTTAAAAATTGAAACACTCCATAAGAAATCACCCATCGGCTTCGTTACTTCGTTGTGATAGTCTAAAATCAATGTAAAACAGGCGTGTAAAACACGAGTAGCCAATGAGAATACTGCTAGTAGAAGATGACGAATTGCTTGGTGGAGGTATCTGTAAAGCCCTTCAAAAAGAGGCTTATACCGTAGAATGGCTTACCGATGGAAAGCTAGCCCTCAGTGCAGCGCTTAACGAAGAATTCGATTTGGTTATATTAGACCTAGGCCTCCCCTCCATGGATGGTGTTGAGGTGTTAACCGCTTTACGCAGAGAAAAATGTGCCGTTCCAACCTTGGTATTAACAGCCAGAGACACAGTGCAAGACAAAGTCGCTGGACTCGATGCTGGAGCAGATGATTATCTTGTAAAACCCTTCGAATTAATGGAGTTAAAAGCAAGAATACGCGCCCTAAGTCGACGTTCATTAGGCCAAAATACAAGCGTCATCGAACAGGGTCGAATTAAACTAGACACCTCATCCATGGAAGTATGGCTTGATGGCGACTTAGTTGTATTAAGCCGGCGTGAGTATGCTCTGATTCTAGAGTTTGTGAACCACCCTGGTCGCATACTCACTCGCCAACATCTCGAAGATATCATTTATGGGTGGGAAGGTGACATTTCTAGTAATGCCATTGAGGTGCATATTCACAATCTTCGAAAAAAACTTGATTCTCGCTTGATTGCAACCATTCGTGGAATTGGTTACCGCCTAAATGAAAACTAAATACTCACTGACATCACGGATAACACAACGTCTGTTGGTTTCCTTATCATTACTTATGTTTATCTCTTCCATACTTGTCTATTTAGACGCAAGAAAAGAAGTAGATGAACTCTTTGACGCCAGCTTAGTTCAAACCGCGCGGGTACTAAATGGTTTATTAACATTAGAAGCCATTCAAGAAAACAAACAAAACTTGTTAAATGCCCTAGCGAAAAAAGATGCTAGCTTAAGTGACTTTACAGAAGCAGCTACACCGTTAGGGCACAAATATGAAAAAAAATTATTCTTCCAAATTTGGAGTGTAGATAAAAAGTTACTTCTTAAATCCACCAACATACATACAACCCCACCTTTCATATTCGAACAAGGGTTCCGTGACGACGTCGTTGACGGAAAACACTGGAGAACCTTCACCCTTTTTTCAGAAAAAGACCCTTTCTGGATGATAGTTGGGGAGCGTGACGACATTCGAACAGAACTTGTCCATAACATATCCAGGGATCATGTTCTGCCATTGCTAATATTCATTCCGCTCTTTGCCTTAACGGTTTGGTTATTGATTCGTAGCGGCTTTAAACCACTACACCAACTTGTTACACATGTAAAAAAACAAGAATACGACTCCCTTGAATCATCAGAAATCCCTAACACACCCTCAGAAATCATCGAGTTAAAACACGCACTCAATGAATTATTCACCCGGCTCAGCACTTCTTATCAGCGAGAAAATCGCTTTGCAAGCGATGCGGCCCACGAGTTTAAAAACCCATTAGCAGCCCTCCTAATACATGTAGACGATTTGCTTGAAACATCCGACAATCATGAACATACAGCATCACTACTTAACATTAAAAAAGCAGCACTGCAGCTATCACATTTAGTCAACCAACTACTAGCGTTAAGCCGTGCGGAAGCCTCAATTGAACCCAAAACCCGCATAGATTTGCGGAGCATTTGCTATGAGTGCTACGACCAACTGGTATCAAAAGCAGAGCATAAAAAACAACGCTTTTCATTAGATATTAAAGAAAACAATAACACCATCGACAAAATTCAGAACGAAAAATACATTGTCCAAGCCGATGAGACCTTGCTTATCCGATCAATATCCAATTTACTCGATAATGCCATACGATACACTCCCTCCGGTGGAACAATCTGCTTGCGTTGCTTTATCGAAAACGATCACCCCCATATCACCATAGAAGATTCTGGGCCAGGAATACCGGATACTCTTTGTGACAAAGTACTCGACCGCTTCTTTAGGATTAGCGGATCTGGTCAACCCGGCAGCGGCTTAGGGCTATCGATCGTACAACAAGGAGCCAACTACCACGATGCCGAATTGTTACTAAATCCATCTAACCTTGGTGGGCTAAAAGCCAGCTTCGTATTCGAGGCGCAAAAATAAACGGGAGCACCGGGGCATCTCTTAACGCAAACTAATCCCCCTCGTTGCAGAACCAACCTCAACCTTTTGGATATTCTTTAACAAAAAGATTTTCGATAAAATCTCGAACACAACGAACCCTTGCGGTTGTGCGTAATTCAACATGATATACAACCCATATATCACTGAGGTATTCAGGTTTTGATAATCGCACTAACCCTGGTTCCTTATCCGCCAAGAAACATGGCAGCAAACCGACTCCAACCCCATTAACTGCACAAGCAATTTGCACAGGCACCCGTTCAAAACATCCAAAAACAGATAAATGTGGAAAGGGGCTTTTCTTAACCCAGTTTGGATTCTTATTCCAACCAATCCATTCAGCAGTAGAGTTTTCTGTCTCAGGGTGATGCTGCTGCCGATAATCTTGTGTACAGTACGCCGCCATCATCATTTCACCAAGCTTTCGACCTACCAAATCCACCGGAGGTTTTTTTGTCAAACTGATACCAATATCAGCTTCGCGGGCATTGAGGTCATTCGGGTGGTAGGTTTCATCCACTTGCAAATCAATACCTGGATGCAACTTATGAAATGAGGCCAAATGAGGAACCAGAAAAGGAATACCAAAAACATCAGGCATGGTAACCCGCACCTTACCTTTCAAAATCGTATCACGCCCAAGAATCAAACGGCTAACGCCGTCAATCTTACCTTTCACCACTGCCATCTCGGCAAACACATCTTCCCCAGCCTGGGTTAAATGATACCCACTAGGCAAACGTTCAAAAAGCCTAACCTCTAGCTGCGACTCCAAGCTATCAATCCGCCTAAGCACTGTTGAATGACTTACATTAAGTGCTTTGGCGGCTTGTCTAATAGATCCCCGCCTTGCAACATTAAAAAAAACTCTAAAATCGTCCCAGTTCTCCATGGTCTATATATGAACCACCCATAAGCATATTTATAGATACACTAACAAATAGGGACCAGCTAAGCTAGCTTCGTCTAATCACAAATAAGGGCAAAACAACCTAATAACTAACTTACTGCTGGAAACACCGACATGAATAAAAGTATCACTCTCATACGACGCACATGCTGGAGTCTTCTCCTACTCGCGACGATAAACGGTTGCACTAACGCAGACACAACCATGAAATCTGAAATGAGCTCACACATGAAACCCAACAGCGTTATCGCCTCTGATAGCGCTACACCAGGAATGACTAAACTCTATTACGAAGTAGAAGTTAACACGTCAAAACGAAAAGCATGGGAGATCATCTCAGATTTTAACAACCTGAGTTGGACATCAACGGTACTGGCTACACATTACACCAATGACAAACGCCAAGAGCCTGGAATGACTCGTCATTGTGACTTGCCCGATGATGGATATATTGTTGAACGCATAACCGAATGGAATAAAGGTAACAGTTACACCTACGTGATAGACGATGCTAGTGACCCAATTGATCCCGCATCTTATGTTATCTGGGAAGTACGTAAAAACGGTGACACAGCAATTGTGAGCTTCGAAGTACATTATGAACTTAAATATGGACTTCTTGGCGATCTAATAAATACCATCGCTGCAAAGAAAAAATTCTCTACGCAAATTGCATTTTTTATGAATGAATTAAAAAAGCACGCCGCAGTTTAAATTCAGATACAAAAAAGATCGTAGACTAAATAGCAATCAATGTTAATTCTACGATCTTTCATTTGAGCCCCTCCCTACAACCCAATTTGTTTCGCAATCAACTCTTTCATGATTTCAGTAGTACCACCACCAATAGAAAGAATTCGATTATCACGATACAACCTTTCAACCAAAGATTCTTGCATGAACCCCATGCCACCAAAAATCTGAACCGCTTCATGGGTGGCTCGATTACTCACTTCTGTTGCAAAGTTTTTCGCCATTGACACCTCTTTTATCGGCGATTCTCCTGCATCCATTTTTGCCGCAGCACGATAAGTATACTCCCGAGCTATTTCTATTTCCGTTGCCATATCAACTAGCTTATGGCGAATCACTTGAAACTTACCAATAGGCCTTCCAAAAGCTTCTCGCTCTTTCACATAAGCTAATGCTGCCTCATAGGCCATTTGCGCCGTCATATATGCCATAATACACAGTGATAATCGTTCACTTAAAAAGTTAGACATAATCGCAAAAAAACCGGCATTTTCAACACCAATAAGGTTTTCAACTGGAACCAGCACATCGTCAAAAAACAATTCTGCTGTATCACTTGCACGCCACCCCATTTTTTTAAGGTTTCGTCCAGTGGTAAAACCTTTTGTACCTTTTTCAATAAGCAGTAAGCTTATTCCACCATGACCATCACCGCCCGTTCTTACAGCAACCGTATAATAATCGGCTCTAATTCCGCTGGTAATAAATGTCTTACTGCCATTTACCCGATAATAATCCCCCTCCCTTACGGCTCGTGTTTGAATATTAGCAACATCAGAGCCACCACTCGCCTCCGTGATGGCTAACGCAGATATTTTCTTTCCTGCCAGTACCGATTCAACCACTTTATTTTTAACCGATGGCGTTGCCCATTTTGCAATGGGAGGTAACGCAATATGAAGGGACCCCAAGCTTGCAACTAACCCGCCGGATGTCGAACGCATTAATTCTTCACTAATGGCAACTTGCATAAATACGTCGTTTTCTGCAACACCACCCAGCTCCTCGGGATAACCAACGGCCAGCAAACCTGATTCCCCCGCTTTCTCATATAAATCCCGCGGGAATGCACCGTCTTCTTCCCATTGATCTATATGAGGCAAAATATGTTTTTTAACGAATTGCTTCGTCGATTGACGAGCAATATTGTGGGTTTCATTAAAATATTGTTGATAGTCACTCATGTCATGATGCCTTTCAGGTGTTTTGCTTAAGGTCACTACTTACGCTTAGATTTGCATTACACGAGTGTTAATCATCTACCAAAAACGAACAATGACATATCACATCAACCGCAGTGACTTATTCGTTTAAATCATCGCCAGATGGTGACAACCGATATGCTCCGGGGGTAACCCCAGCCCACTTCTTAAAAGCTCGATGAAAAATTGACACATCTTGATAACCTAGCAATTCAGATATTTCGCTGATAGGTATAGTTGATGTTGTGAGGTGGTGAATAGCAATATCACGGCGAATGGCATCCTTAATTTGCTGGTAAGAAGTATTTTCTTCACGAAGGCGGCGACTCAATGTCGAAGGCGTAGTGTGAAGCGTATAAGACAAGGCCTCCAAAGTTGGGAATGTAACACGCTCAACATTGATTAATTCATGGCGAATACGCCGAGTCACACTATCTGCAAACTGAGGGGGAAGTAAAAAGCCATAAGGTGCATAGCGCATGAATTCATTTAATGTTTTTTGATTTTGCATAATCGGCATTAATAAGTAATCTTTATCAAAACACAGGTAACTTTGAGAACATGAAAATTTAATCTTTTTGCCAAATAACAAAGGGTATTCTTGCTCATGTATCGGCGCGGGATAATGAAAGCCAGCTTCATGGATTTCTACTTTTTTATCGACCAACCAACAAATAAAACGATGAACTGCGGTAAAAACTGCCTCCACAACAAATTGATGTGTTTGCCGGGTGTCAGTGGCTACTTTCACCATTAGGTACGCTTTGGCATTATTGATATCTAATTCAAAATGTGGCGACCCTATCATAAGCGTATAAAACCGACACGCCCTAATAATCGCTTCTCGTAAATTGCCACAATGAATTACACTGAAAGCCATTAATTCAAAAGTACCCAAGGGAGCTTTTTTGTCTGCGAGCCCTAAAAATTCATCCCCAAGCTGCTCCGTTACCTTGTGTACCAATTGGGAAAACTGACGAGAACTAACCCGTGTCTTAGGCTCATTAATAAGGTTAAGTGGTATGTTTGCTTCTGATAAGAGAGGTCCAATATCCTGCCCCGCATTAACCACTCCGCTTAGTGCAGCTAGCACAAAATGAATCGGAGCCGAAGGCTGCTGATCTACAGACACAAATAATTTCCTACTAATAACCTCGCCCTCAACTAGACCATCCACAAACCAATCAATTTTCTTTCACCTCACTTTAGCTTAATCTACAAAGAAGCGCCCATAAAAAAGGCCCCCTTTTCGGGAGCCTTTTTTATGGGCGCTTGTTCATATAAAAAATAGCTATAAACGATAACCATGAACCATAGTTATGCGTTCTAGATATTCATGACAAGCACCTATTAATACAATCTACTTATAAAATGCATTTTCACGAACGGTATGATCCGTCACATCAGTTACACGTTTAAGTTCAGGAATCCTTTCCAACAATGTTTTTTCTACACCTTCGGTCATCGTCGCATCAGCCTGACCACAACCTTGGCAGCCGCCGCCAAATTCAAGAACAGCAACCGTGTCGTCTTCAATCAATTGGTTTAATTGAATGTTCCCACCGTGAGAAGCTAACTGCGGGTTAATTTCTGTTTGCAAATAATAGTTGATACGATCTTCAACCGTTGCATTCTCGTGAAGCGAGGCCATTTTAGACTTAGGCGCTTTAAAGGTTAACTGACCACCCATCCGATCCTTTGAATAGTCAATCACAGCATCTACTAGATAAGGAACACTGATTTCCTCTATGTGTGCTTGAAAACCATTCAATTGCTGTAACTTATCAGATTCTTGTGCGTCTTCAGCGGTGGTATATGCCATGCAACATTCGGCGGATGGTGTACCAGGCTTTTCTACAAAAATACGCACTCCCATACCAGGGGCATCCTGCTTTTCTAGCAGCTCTAGTAAATATTCTTGCGCACTGTCTGTAATCGTTAAATAAGTTTCACTCATGCCAATATCCAGTCGTTCCAGTAATTCGGCAATAGTATCCCTTTGCCTGTTAAAAACCAACTAATCGAGTCAAGTTTTCATTCAAATGTACCACCTACAACAGCACTAGTAAATCACGCGACCAATCTATATCAACTTATTTTGATATAGATTGATGTTTTTGGCTTTCAAAGCCAGCATTCCCTGAATGAATTTGCTACACTTCGCCGGTAATTCACTAAAAGGCCCTAAGAATGAACCCTAGAGACAACTCAATAAAGCAACTTCACGAACTTCTTGCTCAACGTATTCTTGTGTTAGATGGTGCAATGGGCACCATGATTCAAGGGTATAAACTTGAGGAAGCAGATTATCGCGGAAAAGAGTTGGCCGATCATCATAAGGACCTCAAGGGCAATAACGATTTGTTGTGTATTACCCAACCTCAGATCATCAAGGACATCCACACCGAATACCTCGACGCCGGTGCCGATATACTAGAAACTAATACCTTTAATGGCACACAGGTTTCACAAGCTGACTATGGTTTGCAACACCTTGCTTATGAAATCAATAAAAAAGGTGCTGAGATAGCTCGCCAGGCCGCAGATGAATACCTTCAAAAAACACCCAATAAACCTCGATTTGTTGCCGGTGTTATAGGTCCCACGAGTCAAACCACATCACTGTCACCCTCCGTAGAAAACCCCGCGCTACGTAACATTACGTTTGACGAGCTGGTAGAGGACTATAGTGAATCTGTTAAAGGTCTCGTGGACGGCGGATCTGACATCATCCTTATTGAAACGGTATTTGATACGCTGAATGCCAAAGCTGCCGTCTTTGCCGTTCAACGCCACTTCAAAGAGGTTGGTTATGAACTGCCTATTATGATTTCTGGCACCATTACCGACAGCAGCGGCAGAACCTTATCCGGACAAACACCGGAAGCATTCTATAACTCTCTCTGCCATGCCAAGCCTCTAAGCATTGGGTTAAACTGTGCACTGGGGGCAGATCAACTACGCCCCTATATTCATGAGCTCTCAACTAAATCGTCTTGTTTGGTCAGCGCTCACCCTAACGCTGGTTTGCCTAATGAATTTGGCGAGTATGATCAAACGGCTAAAGAAATGGCAGACATCGTTGGCGAATTTGCCGACAGCGGGTTAGTCAATATCATTGGCGGATGTTGCGGTACTTCCCCTGCTCACATTCGCGCAATCGCAGACCGTGTTGAGCAGGTAGATACACGTATAGCACCGACCATTGAACCGGCAATGCGCCTTAGCGGACTAGAGCCCTTCACTGTAGACTCAGATTCCTTGTTTGTTAACGTTGGTGAACGAACCAATGTAACGGGCTCCGCGCGATTTAAACGCCTTATCCTCGAGGAGAAATTTGAAGAAGCATTGGATGTAGCAAGAGACCAAGTTGAGAACGGTGCGCAAATCATCGATATCAACATGGATGAAGGCATGCTTGATTCCAAAAATGCCATGATCACATTTTTAAATTTGATCGGTATGGAACCCGACATTTGCCGCGTCCCAATCATGATCGACTCATCCAAATGGGACATCATTGAAGCTGGTCTAAAATGTATTCAAGGAAAAGGCGTAGTAAACTCCATTAGTCTTAAAGAAGGCGAAAAGGAGTTTATCGAGAAGGCCGAACTTTGCCGTGCTTACGGTGCAGCCATTATTGTGATGGCCTTTGATACTGACGGTCAGGCCGATACTGAAGAGCGGAAAGCTCAAATATGCCAGCGCTCCTATGACGTGCTCATGAAAATTGGCTTTCCACCCGAAGATATTATTTTTGATCCAAATGTATTTGCGGTTGCTACCGGCATTGAAGAACACAACAACTACGGTGTGGACTTCATTAACGCGTGTCAGTACATAAAAGATAATCTGCCTTACGCAAAAACATCAGGCGGTATTAGTAACGTTTCCTTCTCCTTTAGAGGGAACAACCCCGTGCGCGAAGCAATTCACGCCGCATTTTTATACCATGCAATAAAATCCGGCCTCACCATGGGTATCGTTAACGCTGGACAACTTGCTATATACGCTGACATTTCCGAAGAGCTTAGGGATGCAGTTGAAGACGTCATTCTCAATCGCACCCCTGAAGGCACAGACAATTTGCTGGAACTCGCCGAGAAATATCGTGGTGATGGTATCGTCAAAAAAGAAGAAACCTTAGAATGGCGTACACTGCCCGTCAATAAGCGACTAGAACACGCCCTCGTAAAAGGCATCACACAATTCATCATTGAAGACACTGAAGAGGCTCGATTAGAAGCAGATAAGCCCATCCATGTTATTGAAGGTCCTTTAATGGATGGCATGAATGTTGTTGGTGATCTCTTTGGTGACGGTAAGATGTTTTTGCCACAGGTGGTAAAAAGTGCACGCGTAATGAAACAGTCCGTTGCACATTTACTGCCTTTTATTGACGCCGAAAAAGGCGATACTATCCAAACTAAAGGCAAGATACTCATGGCCACCGTAAAGGGTGACGTACATGATATCGGAAAAAATATCGTGGGTGTTGTGCTGCAATGTAACAACTACGAGATTATTGATCTCGGGGTTATGGTACCAACAGAAACTATTTTGGCGGAAGCCAAAAAACACAATGTCGATATTATTGGACTAAGTGGATTAATCACACCATCACTTGATGAAATGGTGAATGTCGCAAAAGAAATGCAGCGGCAGAACTTTGATTTACCCATCCTTATCGGGGGTGCTACAACATCAAAAGCCCACACTGCAGTAAAGGTTGAGCCAGAATATAGCAACGGACCCGTTATCTACGTTTCCGATGCATCTCGAAGCGTTGGGGTTGCATCATCGTTACTGAGTAACGATTTAAGAGATGACTTTATTCAGGCGCGAAAAGAAGAGTATCAAACTGTTCGAGAGCGTAGAGCAAGAAGTGCCAAGAAGCGTAACTTTCTTTCAATCGAAGCAGCACAAAAACAAAAGTTTGTAATTGATTGGCCAAAAGCCAACATTAAGAAGCCTAACTTTCTTGGTGTAAAGAAAATCAGTAACGTTAACATTGCTGATTTGCTAGATTATGTTGATTGGACACCATTTTTCATCTCCTGGAACCTTGTTGGCAAGTTTCCAGCGATTTTCAATGATGAAAAAGTCGGAGAAGCCGCAACCAATCTCTATAACGAAGCTCAAGCGATGATTAAAAAAATCGTTGCAGAGAATTGGCTAACAACCGATGGCGTTATTGGTATTTGGCCTGCTAATACCAATGAAAACGATGCTATTGAAGTGTACAACGACTCCGGTGACGTAATCGAAACGTTATTCCACCTACGTCAACAAGAAGATAAATTTAAGGGTAAACCGGCGCGCAGCCTTTCAGACTTCATCGCTCCGGCTAATACGAATATCACTGATTATATTGGTGGTTTTATTGTTAGCACCGGCCAAGGGGTTGACGAACAAGTTAAGGTATTTGAAGCAGATCATGACGACTATAACGCTATCATGCTCAAAGCCATTGCCGACCGATTGGCAGAAGCATTTGCAGAATACATGCATGAACAGGTTCGAAAGGATATCTGGGGTTATGTTTCGAATGAAACCCTCGATAACGAAGCATTAATTAAAGAAAAATACCAAGGAATCCGACCTGCACCAGGCTACCCTGCCTGCCCAGATCACACAGAAAAAGCCTCGTTATTTTCTCTACTTGATGCTGATAACAACACGAACGTAGTGCTAACGGAACACTTTGCGATGTACCCTACTGCTGCAGTTAGTGGATGGTATTTTGCAAATCCAGAAGCCACATATTTCCCTGTTGGAAAAATCAATAAAGATCAAGTTGAGCAATATGCAGCAAACAAAGGCATAACCCTTAACGAAGCAGAGCGATGGTTATCGCCAAACCTGGGGTACGACCCAGAATAGGAAATCAATGATACCAACAAAAGCACGCACTCAACGCATTTTTGCCATCTCTCTACCCATCATGGGAGGTATGGTATCTCAAAGCATTTTGAATCTCGTTGACGCGTATTTTGTTGGTAAACTTGGCAGTGTAGCCCTTGCATCCGTTGGCCTCGGCAGTTACGCCGCTTTTTTAGCCGCCTCATTGGCCCTCGGCCTTGGTAGCGCTGTTCAAGCCACCGTTGCGAGACGCAAAGGTGAAGGGGACCATACCAAGTTCGCAATTCCCTTGAACTCAGGGCTTGTCTTAGCCTTTATCATTTCCGTCCCTTTAATGGCATTTTTCTTTCTCGCATCAACGCCATTTATGCAGCTTTTATCCAGCGACCCCCTTGTTGCGGCAGCAAGCTCAGAATACTTTACTACTCGGGTACCTGGGATACTTGCACTAGGGCTTAATTTTAGCTTTCGGGGTTATTGGAACGGCATCAACCGCTCAATGGTGTACATGAGAACCCTCATTGTTATGCATGTGAGTAATGCCGTGCTTAGTTACGGTTTTATTTTTGGTGCGTTTGGTTTGCCCGAATTAGGGGTACCTGGCGCAGGGCTTGGCACGACCCTCGCCTTATTTATCGCAAGTCTTTTATATTTCCTACAATGTTATATGTATTCTCGCCCATCGGGATTTCTTGCAAAGCTCCCTACCACCCAAGAACTCAATACTATGTTTAAGCTGTCCTTTCCTGCATCACTGCAACAATTCTTTTTTGCAGCCGGGCTTACCGCATTGTTTTGGATCGTTGGCCAAATAGGCACAGCTGAGCTGTCTGTGGTTCATGTGTTGATTACCTTTGTTTTATTCTTAATTCTTCCATCCATGGGCCTGGGACTGGGCGCCGCATCACTGGTTGGCCAAGCACTTGGACGCGGAGACAAAGATGATGCCTACCAATGGGGGAAGGATGTCACCGTACTCGCGATAATCATGCTAACGACGATATCACTCCCTCTATTCTTCTTTCCTGATTTTGCTCTGGGGGTATTCCTACACGAGCCAGCACTAATCGAGCTAGGCCGCACCCCACTTCAATTGTCAGCGCTCTTTATTGGTGTGGATGCCGCCGGGCTAGTACTAATGCATACGTTATTAGGCGCTGGCGATTCTAAAACCGTAATGAAGATAACCATCGCTACCCAGTGGCTCCTGTTCCTACCTGCTGCCTTTGTCTTTGGGCCAATTCTTGGCTATGGTTTGTTCAGTATATGGGTCCTACAGTTACTGCAAAGGCTATTAGTGGCGGTTGGGTTATCTTATCAATGGCGACGCCGTCGATGGGCAAATATTGACGTCTGAGGTAAATCTCACCCCAAAATACCCACACCTAGGCAAGGGTTATTATGAATCTCCTTAAAATACCGCTTAGATATGGCCATATATCGAAAAATTTCTTTTCAGCCTAAAAACATACTGGTACCCTTCACGCCTTCGCAGCGCCTGTGTGTTGCTGTATCGGATTTAGTTTGCCAAATCAGTATGTAAGAGAAGTGAATATGTACGCTTATAAAGAGTATGACCAAGAATTATTGAATGAGCGCGTAGAACAATATCGCGATCAAACTCAGCGTTTTTTTAAAGGCGAATTATCTGAAGACGAGTTTTTAATACTCAGACTTCAGAATGGCCTTTATGTGCAACGCCACGCCCCCCTCTTACGTGTTGCCGTTCCGTACGGCATGTTAAACACTGAACAAGTTCGCAAGCTTGCGCATATCGCTCGCACTTACGACAAAGGCTACGCCCATATCAGTACCCGGCAGAATGTTCAGTTCAACTGGCCTTCAATGGAGAATGTCCCTAACATCCTAGCTGAGTTAGCAAGCGTTCAAATGCACGCGGTACAAACAAGCGGCAACTGCATTCGTAACACGACAACCGATCAATTTGCCGGTGCTACTGCCAATGAAATAACAGATCCGCGCCCTTATTGTGAAATTATTCGTCAGTGGTCAACACTTCACCCTGAATTTGCCTATTTACCCCGTAAATTTAAAATTGCGGTAACGGCAGCTACGGATGAAGACAGAGCGGCAATTCGCTTTAACGATGTTGGTTTACGTATCATCAAAAATGATGCTGGCGAAATCGGATTCGAAGTATTTGTTGGCGGTGGCCTGGGGCGTACACCCCTCGCAGGCTCACTAATCAAGCCATTTTTGGCTCCGAAGGACTTGCTCTCCTATCTTGAAGCCACGTTGCGTGTTTATAACCGCTACGGGCGTCGAGACAACAAGTATAAAGCTAGAATCAAGATTTTAGTAAAGGCGCTAACTCCGGAAGTATTTGGTAAAAAAGTAGACGAGGAATGGCAGCATCTTCGTGATGGTGCACTAGACCTTCCCGATGCCGAAGTTAAGCAGATGCAGAGCTATTTTCCAGAACCTGCTTATGAAACTCTAGAAAACAACCCTACCTCATTTATAGAAGCAAAAAAAGAAAACGGCGCATTCTCAATTTGGCTTCGCCAGAACACTAACGAACATAAAAAAGCAGGCTATCAAATAGTCACTCTTTCACTTTCACCAACCGGTGTAGCCCCTGGTGATGTGACTGATAACCAGTTGGACATTATTGCTGACCTTGCAGACAAGTACAGCTTTGGTGAAGTTAGAAACACTCACAATCAAAACATTGTACTTGCTGACGTCAAACAAGAAGATCTTTTTGAACTCTGGAATACACTGCAAACACACGGTTTTGCAACAGCAAACATCCATACTATTAACGATATCATTTGCTGCCCAGGCGGCGATTTCTGCGCCCTAGCAAATGCAAAGTCACTGCCTATCGCAGATCAAATACAAAAGCGATTCGATGATTACGACTTTGTTTATGATATCGGTGAAATATCCCTCAATATATCGGGTTGCATGAATGCCTGCAGCCACCACCATGTTGGCAACATTGGTATTTTGGGTGTTGACAAAAAAGGCAAAGAATTCTATCAAGTATCCCTTGGTGGTGATGCAGGATTTGGCGCAAATGTGGGCAAAATCATCGGGCCTTCATTTAACGAAGGCGACGTAGCGGATGTTGTGGAAACCATCATCCGGTTCTATATCGACAGCAGAATAGAAGGTGAAACCTTCTTAATGACTTACCAACGCATTGGTATGGCACCGTTTAAGGAGAAGGTTTATGCCAAAAATAATTAAGAAAAGAGAAATCATTGAAGATCAGTGGATTTCTATCAACAACCCAGAACAAGATTTAGTCTCTACCGACGCTAGCGCGAACATTATTGTTGAACTTGCTTTTTGGCTAGAGAACAAATCATCGCTTATCGCGAGAACAGGTAAAGTCGGCGTTCTATTGCAAGGTTCCGACGAACCAGAGCTATTCCACCAAGAGCTCAATAACATTGACCTAATCGCTATTAACTTCCCTAAATTTGGCGATGGACGCGGGTATAGCATTGCGCGCTTGTTATTCGAGCGCTATGGCTACCAAAAAGAGATTCGAGCTGTTGGTGACGTTCTGAGGGATCAATTACGCTTTATGGAGCGCTGCGGATTTAACGCATACGCTTTAAGATCCGATAAAAATATCGAAGAAGCTTTAGCAAGCTTTAGCGCTATCTCAGTTGATTATCAGTCCGATGTATTGGAAAAGAAACCTATATATAATCGCCGTCCCTAACCCACGACAGGGTACGCTTTAAGAGGGCCCTCGTTCAATTATGGTATCGACAATCTTGCCGATACCAACATCCTTCCCTCATATTCCTCATACCTTCTTATTTTTTGCTAAACTTACCTCTAAACACAGCCCTGAACTCAAACTCACTAAAAGGTAAGCTAATCGTCTTATGGGAAACGAGTCCTTAATATTTTCCATATTCCTTATTTTTAGCGGAGCAGGTGTTTTAGCTTCTTTTGCACTATTCACTCGCCAGCCTCTTATCGTCGCGTACATTGTACTTGGTGTATTATTTGGCCCTTATGGTTTTGAGCTCGTTAAAGACGCCAAGACCCTTGAAGAAATTGGGCATATTGGCATCATGTTTTTACTGTTTCTACTTGGGCTCGATTTACAACCAAGAAACTTCCTTCAGCTTCTATCAAAAACCGCATTAGTGGCCATTCTAAGCGCCCTAGCTCTTGGCCTTACTGGATTCAGCATAAGTTACTTGTTTGGTTTTAATTTTATGGAAAGCTCAATAATCGGAATCGCCACTACTTTTTCAAGTACCATCATCGGCATAAAATTATTACCTACCACCGTACTTCATCACAAACATACGGGCGAAATACTTATTTCGATATTACTACTACAAGACATTCTCGCCATAATCGTACTGATAGTGCTCAACAGCGGCAACAGTGTCGGCAGTGGCGATGCCACCAGTATAGAAAATCCAGCTCAAATAATGCAATTACTCGCCGCTTTACCAGCATTAATCCTATTTGCTATGGGCTTTGTTCGATGGGTAATGCTTCCCCTATTCCGCCGCTTCGATCGCTTCCACGAATATATTTTCCTTCTCGCCATAGGCTGGTGCCTTGGGCTCGCAGTGATGGCAGAGCACTTTCAACTATCCTTAGAAATTGGTGCCTTTATCGCTGGGATTAGCCTCGCAAACAGTCCCATTGCACAATATATTGCCATCAACCTAAAACCCCTCAGGGATTTCTTTTTAATTCTGTTCTTTTTTACGATTGGAGCAAACTTCAACCTGACCTTGCTTAGCGATATTATCATCCCTGCATCACTGCTTGCAGCCGCTGTATTAATTTTAAAACCAACAGTTTACTCATTTCTTTTGCGCAAAACGGGGGAGGAAAAAAGCTTATCTTGGGAAGTGGGTTTCAGACTTGGACAAACCAGTGAATTCTCTCTACTAATAGCCTATATCGCGAGCTCTCTTCATTTTATCGGAGACGAAGCATCCATGGTGATACAGGCAACAGCAATACTAACGTTCTTGTTTTCTACCTACATTATTGTATTCAGATACCCATCACCCATTGCGGTATCTGACCGACTGCGACGGGATTAGGCCCCACCGCCTATCGAAACCAAATAACGCCCTTGATGCTTACCATCCAAAACGGTTTCCAGCGCATCAGCCACTCCGTACAACGTGATAGGCTTACAGAGCAAACCTTCTAAAACACCTGTTTCTCTAAAATTCCATTCGCTGGCTAACATACGCCAAATATCAATTTTCACTTCTAGAGGCAGCTCAACAGAATCAATTCCCATCAAATTTATGCCGCGAATAATAAACGGAAAAACGCTGGTATTTAGCTCTGTGCTACCCGCCATACCGCAACAAGCAACACTTCCCCCATATTGCACCGCTTTTAACGCATTAGATAACGTGTCTCCGCCAACTGTATCAACCACCGCCGCCCATTCAGTTTTTAGCATTGGCCTTTTGGTTGGCCCAGAGATCGTATCTCGATTTATCACGCTGGTCGCTCCCAAAGCAGTAAGCCAAGGGGTTGCAGCTAACTTCCCTGTTGACGCCGTAACTTCAAACCCTAGATTGGATAGCAGCCACACTGCAACAGCACCCACGCCACCAGTAGCACCAGTAACAAGGACAGGACCTTGGCTAGGAGCAATTCCAACCTGAAGCAACGTATCTACGCACATCGCCGCAGTAAACCCCGCAGTACCTAACACCATTGCTTGACGGCAACTCAACCCCGAGGGCTTATTAACTACCCAGCTTGCAGGAACACGTATGAATTCGGACAAACCACCCCAAGTATTCATACCCAAATCGTATCCAGTGACAATCACCTCATCACCTTTACTAAAGCTGGGGGAGTCAGATGACTCTACGACACCAGCGGCATCAATACCTGGAGTATGTGGAAAGGAACTAGTCACTCCTTTATTCCCACTAGCGGAAAGCGCGTCCTTATAATTTACTGAAGAATACGAAACACGTATAAGCACATCGCCGGGTGGCAAATCGTCTAACTCACGACGCTCAATGCCAGGCAAATAGTATCCGTTGTCTTCCGTTACAACTAGCGCTTTAAAACCTACCACAACCCTAAAAAATCCTATTATGTCTAGAGCTAATATTGCTCCACAATCGAGTTAGCGATCGTGTTGCAGCCTTCTCAGCAGCAAAACCCAGCTTATCTGCCACGGTCTGCTTTACTTGGTAAGAAATTTCGTAAACATCAGCATCTTTACTAGCCTCGTACAAATAATCATCGCTTGTTTTTAGCTCATCAACCAGGCCCAATTCCTTCGCTTGAGAACCATACCAATGCTCTCCAGTAGCAACTTTTTCAATATCAAGCTGCGGACGGTTATCGGAAACCATATCCTTGAATAAAACATGTGTACTTTCTAACTCTTCAACAAATTTTGCCTTTCCAGCTGCTGTATTTTCACCAAGCATCGTTACCGTACGCTTGTAGGCTCCCGCGGTATACACGTCGTAATCGACATCGTATTTTTTCATTACCTTGTTAAAGTTAGGCAGCTCTGCAACCACTCCCACTGAACCAAGAATTGAAAATGGGGCAGCAACTATTTTATCTGCAACACAAGCCATCATATAGCCACCACTAGCAGCAACTTTATCCACGCAGGCAGTAAATGGGATTTTCTTATCAACAATTCGAGATAATTGCGATGCGGCCAACCCATATGCGTGAACCTGTCCACCGGGGCTTTCCAAGCGAATAACGACCTCATCCTTTACCGTCGCCATGGTTAACAACGCTGTTATTTCCGTACCCAACGCCTCAACACCACCTGCCTGCATATCACCATCAAAGTCTAATACAAACACGCGTTTTTTATCTGACTTCTCATCTGAATCCGGCTTGCTCTTTTTAGCGGCCTTTTTCTCTTCCTTTTCTTTCTTTTTTTGAGCCTTTTCCTCGTCCTTTAGCTGATCCTTGGTTAATACTGCCACTTTAAGGGCATCAGCCATATCTTCAAAGGTTTCATTTAGGTGGGTCACCTTTACCTGCCCATGATCATCCTGTCGGCGACTCATAGAGGATGATGCAACCCCTCCGAACACAATTAATATGGCAATAACAACGGTAACAGCTTCGGCCAAAAACAGCCCATATTCAGCTAACAACTCAACCACACTTTATCCCTCTTTATTCTGATTAGATTTTGCGTATACGATAACGTAAAACAACGCTTATTACACGGTACCCTTAAACTCGCCTCACAAGGAGAGCCTAGGAATTAGCGGTTTTGTGTAATAAGCAATGAATGGTACATCTCATAGCTATATGGGGAGGTTTGAAGGTATTACAAGCTAGAAAAGAAGCATAACTCAAGGATGCCTCATTATTCCTATTCCTACTCCCACTCCTTTAACGCCAAATCGGCCCGATCATTCAACGGGCGAGCCACTAAACCAGAGTTACCCATGCTTACGGAAAAAATAGCGCCATCTGCCATGGGCAAAAAAGTCGCACTTCCATAGGTAGCATCCACGATCGACAACCAATGCGCGTTCTTCTTGATCGATGCCCACAAATCGAAACCCAAATCCGGCTCGCTAAGCGCGTACACTGTACGTTCGGCTGAACGTTCTTGTTCTAATGTGATGTAACGCCCCTGCAAACGATCTAACTTATAGCCAGGCGCAAACCCCACTCCAGCAAGAAACCCCTTCCATTTAATCATCCTGGCATCAATCTGCCACAAATCACCGCGTACTTCATACCGCATTTCAGCCCCTCCAGGCTGAGAAACAGTTACCTCATAAGTCTGGCGATTACTTTTTTCAAAACTTAGCGTTGCAACGTCTTGCTCTTTTTGCATTTGCTGATAACTAAAAACATTTACCGCTAACAAACCAAAAAGCACCGCAACAGCGACAAACACCATTCCCAACGAGCCCCTCAGCCAATTGATAAACCAGTTTTTACGAAATAGCGTTATGACGCCAGCAACTAGAAATACCACGCTTATTAAAATGACGATACCGGCTATCCAGTCATACCCCATGTGTTCCCCTCTTCCATTCCTGGTAAAATCGCAACTTTCCGACAGTGTGCCTTTACCGTCGCAATTGGTCTGCGTATTGGTCGGCATATTGATCAATCAAATGACGAGCTATCGAGCCCGTCGGCGGTACCAGAGGTAACTGATCAATAAGAAACCAATCAGCCTCCTGAATCTCAACCCCATCAACTTGTATATCACCGCCTGCAAACTCTGCCTGAAACCCTACCATCAAGGAGTGAGGAAAGGGCCACGGTTGGCTGGACTTGTAATCAATGTTTTTAATCGACACTCCAACCTCTTCTCGGACTTCTCTTGCAAACGCTTGTTCAAGTGTCTCTCCAGGCTCAACAAAACCCGCTAACGTACTAAACATCCCTACCGGGAAGGAAGCTGACCTCGCAAGCAAAACCTCAGGTCCACGAGTAATCAAACCGATAACACAGGGTGATATTCTGGGGTATTGTGTGTAGCTGCAAGAGGGGCATTCCTTTGCCCTATCGGTCCCATGAAACACAGTTTCAGTACCACAGCGGCTACAAAACTGATGATCAACATCCCACTGGACAATTTGTAATGCTCTACCTGCAATGAGGAAAACCGTCTCGTCAAATTCCATCATTAGCCCACGCAAGTCCTTTAGAAAAAAAGGTTCCGGCAGGGTAACGTCATCAGGAATATGAACTGCATAAACTGGCTGCCCATAATAGAGACCAAGAAAATACGTCGATCCGTAATCAACATTCAACTCTGAAAATTCAACAACTTGTGGGACCGATGCACCCTGCCCATCATCAAACATCATTAATTGGCCAGCCTGAAAAGCAAACCAAATCACGGGACTATCGCTGCGGGTAGGAGCTATAACTCCAGGTTCAAAGTTTTCGTATAACATCTGTTTATTTAATTGCCTTTATCTAAGCCGCTTTGCTGGGATAGCCAAGCTCATCCATGCTTTCCTCAGCAACGTCAAGCACACCCTCCCCGATAGGCTTATTGTTCTCAATACTTTCGAGGTAATAATCGATACTGGTAATAGCATCCGCCAATGTTTCCATTAAATGTTCATCTGGTTCATTAGACCGATCATTAATTAAACGGCCATGTATAAACCCCTCACAGGACTTCATCACATTAGCTGCCCGCTCCAATTGCAAGAATGTGAGACCACCCCACACTGTATTCAGTGTTGTGGGCACATTACTAAGGTGCATCCCATCCCAATTGGATTCCATATAAGAAGTAAGCGCTCTCTTTGCTAAAGAAAGTCCCGCTCGAGACTCTCCAACAACAAGGCGTCTAGCTTCTTCTAGCTGAGTTATGGACATACCCTGCTTGGCCACTGCCTCCGCTTCACTTCCGCCAACGCTATGAGCACTACCCATTCGTGGTGACAAGGATGCAATGGCGTTTTCCACGTATAACAAAGCATCTGCAACCGCATTAAACTCATCACTATCGGCGTCAATATCAGCAGAGCTTGTCCAATTCTTAATGTAACCAGACTGTTCTTTCAGCAAAGTACTCGCATCAACCAGGCCTAACATTAGTAAGGTATTGGCGATTTTTATAAGTGCCTCACTAATACGGGCAAAGCTTTCCTCATCATCTCCGTGAGCACCACGAGCCCCCAAATCAAGGGAGTCTTTAATATGAGACAATTCATCTTTGATAGCATCGACAACAGATTTAATAACGCTCCCACTTGGGCCCTTCATTAATGCTTGCTCTCGCAGCATTTCTGAACCATCCATTCTGTTTTCAACAACACCAAACTCAGTCAATATTTCAGTAACTACGCCATCGATGTTATCCGCTAACGAGGTGACGAAGACCGCTTCTCTAACAACACTATCAGGAGCTTCTTTCGCAAGAGTTACTTCGGTTTGTAAAACCGTGGCTTTGATTTGCCGGTCAATCATACCAAGCAACGATTTACGCGAACTTGTTACCTCGACACCATCATTTTCCAAAGCAGCCAGTACCCCTTGGCCTAACCACCATAACTTTGCCATCGGTACATCACCACTTAAGGAATCTATACGATCAAGCGCTCGACGCATAAGCTTAACATTCGGGGCGGTATCTTCACCTTTAAAGACCCCTAACATTCCCACCTGATACATATGACGTAATCTTCGACCAATTTCTTCAAGCTTCCCATGATCAGCAGGCTCGCCTGTTTCTTTTGATGGTCTAGAGGGATTACTGCCCAGCCTAAAAAAGGTGCTCTCTGGTATAAATGCTTTTTTCGCGAGGCTTCGAACTTCGTTAATAGTCGGAATTAGTAGGACAGGCAAGGTTGATTGTTTAACCTGAACGTACTCTAAGTAATGAGACAACACCATAATGGCATTACTCAGTCCTGCTAACGGCTTTTCTTGATCGGAATCCTGATTCTCTAGAATAAACTCTCCTAGTGACTCCATCTCTTCAACAAGCAACGCTGCCCCATGAAGATTAACAACAATCATAACGCCTCGTAATTGCCTAAACTGGTCAATACATTGTGTCAGACGTCGACTATTCGAGGGCTCCTCAGCGTACTGCTCCAAGCTAGATTCCGCTACTGACAGCGACTCATCCAACTGTTCTTTCACTAAGTTTAAGGAGGCTGTTCCTTCTATCACGACCATATTTACACCTTGAAGACCCGGCTTTGCGAGAAATGTGTTTATTATTGTTCCAAGTATTAACTGTAGTACTGACTTCAGTATAGTAAAACATAATGAAATCATGACAATTCAACTGATTAAAATCATCACTCAAAGAGTACATTAATTACAATGTTTAAGCCTATGATTTATAAACCTTTAGCATTCCTGAAACAAGAGACTCGACACAACATAGGCTTAATTAGTTGATAAAAAGCTACCATTAAAGACAGGAATGGCGACTGAGTAACACTTTGACCATGTAATTTATACTGGCTGTATTATATTTCACCTGGGAATACCGAGCCCCAAACTGACTCACCGTCACACTTTTTCGCAATAGCTGCCACCCTAGCGCGATGATCTTTCAATTCTCCGTCATTCGCCATCACAATATTAAGCGCTTGCCGCTCGCTACTGAGGCGAACAATTGTTGCTCCTAAAACCTCTCCATCCCCCCCCTCATCCCCCAAAATAAGTTTTGTCTGACCACCCGTCATGGCTAAATAAACATCAGCCAATATCTCGGAATCAAGCAGCGCCCCATGGAGCTCGCGATGGGTATTGATTATTTCATAACGCTTACACAGCGCATCAAGACTGTTACGCTGCCCAGGATGCATTTTCCTCGCAAGCAGTAAGGTATCGAGCACAGAAGAATAGTCCTCTGTTTTTCCGTAGGTTGAATCAGATTTTTGATCACATATCTTCAACTCATTATTCAAAAACCCAATATCAAACGGGGCATTATGGATTACCAATTGGGAACCCTTAATGAATTCTAAAAATGCTGGAGCAACCTGATGAAATCGTGGTTTATCATCTAAGAATTCATTGGTAATACCATGAACTTCAATAGCGCCGTCATCGATTGCACGATCTGGGTTGAGGTATTGATGGTACGTATTGCCCGTTAAACGCCGATCTATAACCTCCACACAACCGATTTCAATAATTCGATGCCCTTCAGAAGGCTCAAGCCCCGTGGTTTCTGTATCTAAAACAACCTGACGCAAAATCAACTACCTTATGTTAAGAATAAATGGTTGGTAACGACTACTTTGTTCGATCAACACCGTCACTTGGGGTTCTAGATGTTGGCCTCGCCAACCCATTAATCGGAATTGACACTAGTGAAGGCCTTTGGAACCGCTTAGGCTTGATCGGAGTAAACGTAGCAACTCGTTTGGTCGCAACTAATGTGTACACAGCTCCTGTCTGAGATAACCAACGCTTAGCTAATGCACCGACCCAGGAAAAAGCAGCTGACGTCCTTGGGTCCACTGTCGGCAAACCATAGCAAACGCATTCACAGCCTTCAATCTCAAAATCCAACAAGTTTAACCAATCCGAAAGCCTATAGGGACTAACAAAATTTCCATTCCAGGGGGCTTTTGATGCATTTTTGAGAAACATTCTTGCAACACCCCACCAACTCCAAGGGTTAAATCCAACAATCACTATTTTTCCTCCAGGCAGCAATGTCCGAGCAACCTCTCTGAGTATACCGTGGGGATTGTCATGAAAATCCAAGCTGTGATGTAAAACTGCAACATCTATAGAATCTGAAGCAAGAGGAAGGTCAGTACATTTACTTTTCACCATTGACATTTGGGAGCGTAAAATTTCGGCAGGGTCATCGCTATGCGTTGGCAGTAACTCTACCCCAACGTCGCTGAGAAAAAATTGATGTTTAATAGGACTACTTACCGCAAGTGAAGGGCTATCAAAAACCCCCATTTGCATCAAATGATAACCAAACAGCTCTGGAAGTAGCTGATCCAGCACTGTCCTTTCTTGATCTAGAATTCGCTCCCCTAACTCACTTTTGTACCACAAATTCACTAACTCATGAGAGTACAGTCCGTGAGTAGAGTGAAACGGCCGAAATAACCGCGGTAATGCCATGACATATTCCTTTTAACAAACCTTATCCTGTGACAGTAGCAAATTTTTTACCGCCTCTGTTAACTTAATAGAAAGAAGTCTGCACAATATTACGTTATCATTTGGAATATCTATCAAACAATGCTGTCCAAGACGGCTTACCCCCCTTCAAAGCCAATCCAGGACTTAACATGATCGAAATCCTTCCCATTTGCGCATTTTCTGACAACTATATATGGGCAATCACAGATCATGAACACGTCGTCATCGTTGACCCTGGCGATGCGGCGCCAGTATTAGAATTCATTGAAAAAAGAAACCTTACCTTAGTGGGAATTCTTGTCACACATTACCACCCGGACCATATCGCTGGCATAGGCCAACTTATCAATGCCCATCCAGACATCCCCGTCTGGAGCCCAGCAAATGAAACTGTTCCGCACTCAACCGTTTTGCTAAAAGAAGGGGACATTGTTTCGCTTCCCATCGGAAACATCTCACTTAGTGTTTTAGACGTTCCAGCTCATACCGCCGGTCACATCGCTTACACTGGTAAACTACCTAACGGCCAGCCCATTTTATTTAGTGGAGACACCTTGTTTTCATCGGGCTGCGGGAGGTTATTCGAAGGCACTGCCGAACAGATGTTGATTGCAATGAAAAAGTTTAGCCAGCTCCCCGACAGCACATTGGTGTACTGTACCCACGAATATACGTTATCAAACCTAGCATTTGCCATGGCCGTCGAGCCTGAAAACATTGACATCCAACAACGTGCATTAGAAGTCACAACATTGAGGGAACGAAACACTCCATCAATACCTTGCTTATTGGGTAGCGAGAAAAAAGTAAACCCATTTTTACGTTGGGACATCCCGCATCTGAAATATACCGTTGAAGATTGGGCCGATGAAAAACTGGAAGATGAAATCTCTTTATTCGCTGCTGTTCGCCGTTGGAAGGATGTATTTTAAATTACTATGAAGCTTCTCAACTACTTTAATCAACATGCCTTACTAAACATAGTATTTATCACATTAATCACGACGCTAGCTGGCTGCAAAAATTTACCTATAGCTGGATCAACTGTTGAATCAACAGACAATGCCGATAAAAACCTTAACTCAAACACTGCCTTAAGTAATAGTGGCACTTTTTTTTCTGACAGCGCAGAGAAACAACAAGCGCATTACGCAACTCCTTTGATGGCGGTACCATTTTGGGAAGATTTGTCGGCAAATTTTGCATTAGATTTATCGTCAACCGAAGCCAGAGTTGTCGCACAACGCAATTGGTATGCCTCTCACCCCGAATATATTCGACGTGTCGTAAAACGCGCCGAGCCCTATATTTATTATATTTACCAACAAGCGCAATATAGAAACATCCCTGCAGAACTAGCCCTATTACCCATAGTAGAAAGTGCTTTCGATCCGTTTGCATACTCTCATGGAAGAGCATCAGGCATCTGGCAATTTATACCTGGCACAGGCAAAGCCTACGGATTAAAACAAACCTGGTGGTATGACGGGCGAAGGGATGTAAAAGCGTCCACTGACGCCGCATTTAACTACTTAACAAAACTCAATTCACAGTTTAACGGCGACTGGTTATTGGCTCTTGCAGCCTATAACTCTGGGGGAGGAACTGTTCGTAAAGCCGTTCGATACAACAAAAAGCGCGGCCGACCGACTGACTTTTGGTCATTAAAACTCCCCAAAGAAACTCAAGCATACGTACCTAAACTAATTGCCATATCTCAAATATTTAAAACACCCGAGAAATATGGGATAACATTGCCAACAATCCCCAATACCCCACAGGTAGCAGTCGCTTATACAGACTCCCAAATTGATATGGCTCAGGCAGCTACCCTTGCGAACTTGAGCATTGACGAACTTTACACGCTTAACCCAGGTTTTAATCGATGGGCGACCGACCCTAACGGCCCTCACTCATTGCTTTTGCCCATAGAAAAAGCTGAATCATTTACAATTGAGCTATCTAAACTACCAAAAGATGAGCGAGTTACTTGGTCTCGGTATAAAATTAAATCTGGCGATAGCCTAATCCGCATTGCTAAATTGAATAAAACTACACCCGCAATGATCAGAGATGTTAATCACATCAAAGGCAATAAAATAGTCGCAGGTAAAACGATTCTGATCCCTTCTGCAACGCAGTCATCAAAAGCCTACCGGTTGGCACTTGACCAACGCATGAAAGCCAAAACCAACAAAGCAGTTAAAGGCAAGCGCCGAGTACACCATTACGTACAACCAGGCGACAGTTTCTGGAAAATATCTAAACAATATAAGGTCAATACTCGATCACTTGCGAAATGGAATGGCATGGCACCAGCGGACCCGCTAATAACAGGTAAAAAACTCACTGTATGGGTAGCCAACAAAAGTCGAACTGGTCGCAAAAGTGGACGAATAAGAAAAGTAAATTATAAAGCCAGGAACGGTGATTCGTACTCGCGTATCGCTAACAAATTTAACGTATCAGTAAATGAAATAAAACGCTGGAACAACGTTAACTTGAAACGTTATTTACAACCGGGTCAATTACTAACACTGTACATTGATATTACTAACGCCCCCTAAATGCACGACTTACTTTAGCATTGACAAAGCAATGCTCGCTTGCTGAGCGAGCATACTAAAATTCATAAATTGCTGACCCGTGAGTTCCACCCCGGAAGTCCTTTGATCTGCATAAAATACTCCAATAGGTTTTCTTGAAACAACAATTGGAGCAACAAAAAAGCCGCCTTGCCCAAGCGCGTTAACAATCGGCTTGGTTATAAGGTAATCTTTCCCGCCAGTTTTATCTCTTCCGGCCCAAAGCGGCTGAGCCTGCCCGATTGCATAAGAAAAAGCATTGTCAATATCAACCTTAAATTCAAATGAAGATTCAAAAGCCTCAGACACACCTCCACCAAAAAGCTTCGCTTTTAGCACCCCCCTATCCTTAGATAAAAGCGCAAGCGCCACACGCTCCAAGCCCAACGCATCATTCATAGCTTTAATTATTAGTGAAAACATTTCGTTCACATTGAGTTTCTTCCCTGCCAGCAGGTCGCCAATCTTTTGCATATATTCCATATGTAGATCAGGGTCAACTTTCTCGGTTAACCGGCCTGTTACCGCATTGCTTTGCGTTGATTGCGTTACCGATGCAGTAACCTCCTCTTCACAGCCACCACTCTTATTCGTAACTTTTTCAACGTTGTTATTCAAGCTCCCCTTGCTTTGCCCAGACTTGGCCTCAGCTTGCTCTAGCAACGTTTTCATTGGGGGAAGCGGCTCTTTACGTAGAGCTGCATCTATCATGTCAGGAGTAATATCAAGCTCTACCATTATTCTTTGAGTTTTCCGAAGCATTTCAATCTCCTCCGGCACATCATTTTTTGCAACTGCGTATGACGAACTACATTCTACAGTCTCGGTCTCGGTCTCGGTCTCGGTCTCACTTTCAGTAATCTCTACAGGTATAACTACCTTAATGTCCTCAGTAAAAGTGATAACATTCAAACGCTGCGCTGTATCCGTTGTATAATTTGAAGGTGGTATAAGATGCTTTACCGCTTCAGCTCCGTAATGACTAGCAACTTCCCGAGCATAATCTGCAACTTGTTTGGCTTGCTCTAAAGCTGTCGTCGTATCGACCCCACCAAAGTCTGCAATACGTTTAACCACTGAGTTTACTGGTTCAGAATCCCACCCAAGCCCAGCAACCTGGCTCAACTCTTCTCCCAATAAAACAGCTTCGATTGGGCGAGACAATTTTACAGAAGGACTAACAGCCTCCTTCATCATATCGCCCAAACCCCAGCTATTTGCTAACCCTAACGTCAGATCCTGAAAAGAAAAACCCAAGACCTGCTGGGCTGCCGTATCAGGCGAAACGCCCTGTTTAGATATTAGGTCATCAAGATTCTTGCTTAAATCATCATCCCTAGAAAGCACCGACATTTCCCCCAAATGGTGAAGAAGGCTTGAGATAAAAATTTCTTCTTTAACACCGTATTTGGCCTTGCTCACTAACCCCTTGGCTTGCATTGCTGCATGAAAGGACTTCGCCATCACATTCTTAAGATGCTGTGTTGGTGATTTTTTCAACATTTCATCGAGTACTTTCATCGATAATGAGATATCACGTATAGAGGTAAACCCCATCAACACAATAGCCCGTGTAATGGTGTTCACTTGCCCAGATCCTCGGTAAATCACGCTATTGGCAACCTGGAGCACTCTTGTCGTTAACGTCGGATCTTTTAGTACCTGTTCAGTAAGCTGAGACACGCGAGCATCATCCGATGAAGTAAGCTGCCCCATTTGTGTAATGGAGTTCGCCATGGCTGGCATGCCTTTCTTACTCAACGAGCCAATTAATTGATCAATACTCTCTGCTTCTATCTGTTCCTCGGCCATCAACAACCTGCTTATCCTCTAGGTATTAGATACAGCTTTACATCTTATAAGATTAGTTCAAATTACCAATATTGACCCCTTCATATAACGAATTATTTGAATGGACTTCTTTTCATATAGCTAGTATTACCACCCGCTATGGGGTAGATTGATCTAAATATCAAATTACGCTAAATCCAATCATTTGCACCGCCGTATAAAAACATATAATAATCAAAAGGGTAGCGCCCATAGCGCTAACAAAAAACACTCATGAAAAGCCGACGTTAAATGCATAATTCAGCAATATTTATAACGTTTATCTTATCCCTAATCTTATCTTCCAAAACCTTTGGCCAAAACATTACCAAAGCCTCTTCACTGAGCCTTTTTGATACCCCGTCCTACACACCAACCAAATTAGTCAAAAGCTATGTAAATCAAAGTGCCCCAAAAAAAGGCGAGATCACACTGGCCGGGTTTGGATCCTTTGACACCCTAAACCCTTATTTGCTAAAAGGAATTAGCCCAATAAATACGCCTGGCATGGGTATGTACGGCTTTAGCGAAGCTAATGAGCCTCTTATGGCTGGTACTGGTGACTACCTGCCCTCTGGTGACGAAGCACAAACGGCCTATTGCCTAATCTGCGATGCCATTGAGTATCCAAGCGATCTCTCATGGATACGTTTTTCCATCAACACCAATGCAAAATTCCATGATGGTTCGCACATCACAGCTGATGACGTAGAAAACAGTCTCAGGCTGTTACGAAGCGACCTTGCCCACCCCAGATACCTTGATATCTATAGGGATATCACATCCATCAAAGTCATTAATCCACATTCGATACAATTTAATATCAAAGGACCAAATAGAAAAAGTCTAATGTTGCGCATTGGTGAACTGCCCGTCATGTCCAAGGCTCACTGGACAAAATATACATTTAACGATGCATCATCAGTAGCCCCGCTACTCAGCGGCCCTTACCGCATAAATAAATTCCAACTGGGCAGTCATATTGAATTCTCTCGAGTTGACAACCACTGGGCTAAAGACCACCCCCTTTACCGAGGTCAATTTAATTTCAACAATGTCCGCATCGATTTCTTTAAAGACCGCACCGTGGCACTGGAAGCATTCAAGGCTGGTGACATTGACGTATTTTACGAATATGTATCCAAAGATTGGGCCTCTGCTTATGACTTTCCTGCACACAATGCAGGAGAAGTTTTAAAAGAGGAGATTACGCACAGAATTCCTAGTGGAAGCCAGGCATTTTTCTTTAATTTAAGAAAGCCTCTATTTAAGGACGAACGCGTTCGAAAAGCACTATCCCTATTGTTTGATTTTGAATGGATCAATAAGTCAATTTTTGCAAATGCGTATAAACGCTCCAACACCTACTATCCAAACTCTCCCTTTGAGGCGACAGGCACCCCAGAAGGAAGGGAAAGAGAGTATTTACTACCTCATAAAACAACATTACCAGCGAATATTTTTAACACTCCTTTTATTCTTGATACAACAAAAGGCAATGGAAACATTCGTTCCCAACTCAGGCAAGCAACCTCACTATTAAAACAAGCCGGCTGGAGCTTATCAAACAACCAGCTCATTCATAGTGAAACTGGAGACAAGTTTGAATTTGAATTTCTGGTAAATCAACCAAGCTTTACCCGCGTAATAAACCCCTACATAAAAAACCTTGCTCGGGTCGGCATCAACGCAACAGTCAGGGTTGTTGACAGAAGCCAGTATAAAGTCAGGTTAGATGAAAAAGATTTTGATATTATCACTTTCGTTTACCCACAAACCTTGTCACCAAACCATGAACAACGACTATACTTCCATTCATCTCAAGTAGACATTCGCGGATCTAGAAATTTTGCAGGCATTAATAATCCCATTATCGATAAACTCATTGATAACATCACATCTGCACCCGACAGAGCTTCACTAACAGCCGCAACCAAAGCCCTAGATAGAGCCCTACTGTGGAATTACTACACGATACCTCACTGGCATTTAAACTATCATCGCATAGCGTACTGGAATCATTTCGCTAGACCTGTTGTCCAACCTCAATACAACCTTGGCTTTCCAAGCTGGTGGATAAAAAACAAACACTAACGGATTTAAAACCTTCATGCAGTACAAACACATACCAACTTTATTTCTTTTTACAGTATCACTGGCAGTATCGTCGTTCTGCGCGAATGTACAGGCGTCAGGCAAAGGAGTACATGCGCTGGCGATGCATGGAGTGCCAAAATATAGCGAGGGGTTTTCTCATTTTGATTATGTAAACCCTGATGCCCCAAAGGGAGGTAATATCGTTCGTTCGGCAAATGGTTCTTTTGATAGCTTTAATCAATTCGTAACGAAAGGGCAAGTTGCTGCAGGTATCGGTTATATGTACGACACCCTCACAACCAGATCAGATGACGAACCATTTACTCAATATGGGTTAATTGCAGAACGAATTTTTGTCCCTGAAACAAAGGATTCCGTAACTTTTTACATCAATAAAAATGCGCGTTTTCAAGATGGCCATCCAATTACGGCCGAAGATGTATCTTTTAGTTTCAAAATACTAACTGAGAAGGGGCGCCCTCTTTACAGCGCATATTATGCGGACGTAATCGAGCTAAAAATTATAGATGCCCACACTATTACCTTTATTTTTCGAAATGGAAAAAACAAAGAGCTACCGTTAATACTCGGTGAACTAAACATACTGCCCTCACATTACTGGAAAGAGAAAGAGTTTTCAGTAAGCACGCTAGTCCCTCCATTAGGTAGCGGCCCATACAAAATCTCAGATTTCCACACAGGTAAAGATGTCACTTATCAACGAGTCCCAGATTATTGGGCAGAAAACCACCCAACAAGGAAAGGGCAATTTAACTTTGAAACGATTCGCTACGACTACTACAGAGATCCCCAAATTGCTTTAGAAGCATTTAAATCAAAAAACTTTGATATTCTACTAGAAAATAGCTCGAAACGATGGACCACCCTATACAACGGAGAGACCTTCGATACAGGTGAAATTAAAAAAGAGACTATTCCTCATCAAAACCCTGCGGGCATGCAAGCATTCGCAATGAACACTCGGCGCACATTGTTCAAATCGCCGCAAGTACGCCAAGCATTGGGGCTGGCGCTTGACTTTGAGTGGGCCAACAAAAACCTTTTCTATGGTGCTTACACTAGAAGTACCAGTTATTTCTCCAACTCCGAGCTTGCTTCCAGCGGTACCCCGGCCGGCAAAGAGCTCTCCTTATTGAAGCCCTTTAAAGATGACTTGCCAAGCAAACTATTCACCGAGCCGTATTTTATCCCGAAAACCAAAGGTAATGGAAAGAACAGAGCTAATTTACGCAAAGCAACCAGTCTATTAAGACAGGCAGGCTGGTCTATTCAAAACGGCACTCTTAAAAACAAAGACAACAAATCATTTGAATTTGAAATACTAATTTATTCTAAAGATTTCGAGCGCGTAATACTCCCCTACACCGCAAACCTAAAAAAACTAGGAGTTATAGCTACCGTACGATTAGTCGATATATCTCAATTCATCGAGCGCACCCGAGAATTTGATTTTGATATGGTCATTCACACTTTTGGACAATCCTCTTCCCCTGGAAACGAACAGCGTGATTACTGGTATTCTGGCTATGCAGACCATCGTGGCAGTCGTAACCTTATTGGTATAAAAGATCCTGTTGTTGATCATTTGATTGACGAAGTTATTGGTGCAGAGTCGCGCGACGACCTAATCACAGCATGCCGAGCTCTTGATCGCGTACTTCTCTGGGGCCATTACGTTATACCTCAGTGGCACATCAGCTCTTACCGTGTTGCTTATCGTGATTTTTTCAGACAACCTAAAACTGCCCCCAAATATAGCCTTGGTTTTGATACTTGGTGGAAAGCTCCCAATCAATAACTGATTACTATCTATGACTGCATATATTATTCGACGGTTACTACTAATCATTCCTACGCTACTTGGAATTTTGGCGATTAACTTCGCCATTATCCAATCTGCTCCTGGAGGCCCGGTAGAACAAATGATCGCAAAGCTAGAAGGCTTTGAAAGCAATACAGCAAATCGACTTGGAAATTCAACAAGTGCCGAAGTAAGAAGCTCCTCCAACGGCCAGTCAGATTATCGAGGCGGACAAGGCTTAGACCCCGACCTTATTAAAAAAATTGAAGCTCTATACGGTTTTGACAAGCCCGCAATAGAACGTTTCGGCGATATGTTAGTGAACTATTTTACTTTTGATTTTGGTGATAGCTTCTTTCGCGACAAGTCTGTAACCGGACTTATTATAGAAAAGTTGCCCGTATCTATATCCCTTGGTTTGTGGACTACATTATTAGCCTATTTAATATCCATCCCACTCGGCATCAAGAAAGCAATAAAACACGGAGAGCCATTTGATATATGGACGAGTAGCATAGTCATTATTGGTTACGCAATCCCTGGCTTTCTTTTTGCTATATTATTAATAGTATTACTTGCAGGTGGCAGCTATTTTAATATTTTCCCGTTACGCGGCTTAACGTCAACAAACTTTGATTCGTTAAGTACCTTTGATCAAATCAAAGATTACCTTTGGCACATTACTTTACCCGTGTTCGCGTCAGTAATAAGTAGCTTTGCAATGTTAACAATGCTTACCAAAAATTCATTTTTAGATGAAATCGGAAAACAATACGTCGTTACAGCAAGAGCAAAAGGACTCACGGAGAAACAGGTTCTCTATGGGCATGTGTTTCGCAACGCAATGCTTATCATTATTGCTGGCTTCCCCTCTGCCATTGTTGGGATCTTTTTTACCGGCGCACTGCTTATCGAAGTCATTTTCTCTCTAGACGGGCTGGGCCTTTTGGGTTTTGAATCCGTATTATCTCGAGATTATCCCGTTATTTTTGGTACATTATTTATTTTCGCGTTAATTTCTCTTGTCATGAATATTATCAGCGATATCACTTACACCCTAATTGATCCTCGAATTGACTTCGAGTCTAGGGGATAGTATATGAAAAACCCAATAAACCAACGGCGCTGGGATAACTTCAAAAATAACAAACGAGGCTGGTATTCTCTTTGGATATTTTTGGTTTTATTCACGGTGGCATTTTTTTCTGAAATTGTTGCCAATGACAAACCCATCTTTGTTAGTTACGATGAACAAATGTACTTTCCCGTCTTATTTACTTATTCCGAATTAGAATTTGGCGGTGAATTTGAAACTGAGGCAGACTATCGTGATGAATATGTCGCGGAGCTAATAAATGCGAAAGGGTACCTTATATTCCCTCCCATTCCTTTTAGTTACAACACCATAAACTATAACTTATCTACACCTGCGCCCTCCCCCCCAGATAGCGTTAATTGGCTAGGAACTGACGACCAAGGAAGGGACGTATTAGCTAGAATATTATATGGCTTTAGAATTTCGGTAGTATTCGGCATTACACTAACAGTCTTCAGCACCATCATCGGAGTTTTTGCGGGTGCAATCCAGGGCTACTATGGGGGTAAAATAGATTTAATCATGCAGCGCCTTATAGAAATCTGGAATGCTCTGCCCATGCTTTTTCTGCTTATTATATTAGCAAGCATCGTCACTCCCAACTTCTGGTGGCTCCTAGGAATAATGTTACTCTTTAGCTGGATGTCTTTAGTCGGCATTGTCAGAGCTGAATTCCTAAGAGGCAGAAACCTGGATTACGTAAAAGCCGCGAAAGCACTTGGTTTAGATGACAAGACAATTATGATCCGCCATGTATTACCTAATGCGATGGTGTCAACACTCACATTTATGCCGTTCATCCTTACCTCATCTATTACCACGCTTACCGCATTAGATTTTTTGGGCTTTGGTTTACCTGTTGGAGACCCTTCACTTGGTGAACTCATTGCCCAAGGCAAAGCCAACCTACAAGCGCCCTGGCTTGGAATTTCAGCCTTTGCAGTATTATCAATAATGCTCAGCCTTCTTGTATTTATCGGAGAAGCTGTACGTGATGCCTTCGACCCCAGGCTTAATTAATGAACAATGAAACCACCAAAAACATACTGTCAGTCGATAACCTATCAGTAACTTTTAGCCAGGGGGATGAAATCAACTGTGCCGTAAAGAATGTCAGCTTTAACCTAGAAAAAGGTAAAACCTTTGCTTTGGTAGGAGAAAGCGGGTCAGGTAAGTCAGTTACCGCTCATGCAATTCTTCGCCTTTTACCAGAAAAATCATGCCATTTTCCATCTGGATCTGTAACCTATGATAATCGAGAGTTATTGAAGGCCCCCCTATCTCATATGCAATCCGTTAGAGGTAACGGTATTGGGATGATTTTTCAAGAGCCTATGACGGCATTAAACCCATTACACACCGTTGAAAAGCAAATCAGCGAAACCCTCACATTGCACGGCAAACTATCAACGAAAGACATTAAACGTCGCGTCATCGAATTGTTAGCCCTAGTTGGCATACCAGACCCTGAACAAAAACTTTCCTCCTATCCGCACGAACTGTCGGGTGGGCAGCGTCAGCGGGTAATGATTGCAATGTCGTTATCTAACGAACCCGACATACTGATAGCGGATGAACCAACAACTGCTCTCGACGTAAACATTCAAAAACAAGTACTAAACCTATTAAAAGAGTTACAACAAAAAATGGGCATGGCAATTTTGCTGATAACCCATGATCTAGGAATCGTAAAGCGATATGCCGACACTGTCGCAGTGATGTGCGACGGAACTATTGTTGAGACCAATAATTGCAAAAACTTATTCGACTCTCCCCAACACCCTTACACACAAAAACTACTTTCATCAGAGCCAAGCGGCTCTCCCTGTGCCGAGCCCACAAAAAACCGCACTTTACTGGAAGTGGTTGACTTTAACGTCTGGTTTCCCATTAAAAAAGGCATTTTTAAACGCACCGTTGGTCATGTAAAAGCTGTAAACAATATAAAGTTCACACTTAAAAAAGGGAAAACCCTGGGTATTGTTGGAGAAAGTGGTTCTGGAAAAACAACCCTCGTACAAGGGTTGTTACGTCTCTGCTCAAGTCACGGCACCATCAACTTCAACGGTGTAAACATCCAAGGCCTCAGCCAGTCTGACGTCAGACCATTCCGAAAATCATTACAAATTGTATTCCAAGACCCCTTTAGCAGTTTAAGTCCACGAATGTCGGCAGCGGATATTATTTCTGAAGGTTTAGCCATCCACAATCCAATGTCTGCACAAGAATACGACAAACAAATAATACAGGTCATGGAAGAGGTTGGGCTCGATTCGACCACACGTCACCGATACCCCCATGAATTCTCTGGCGGACAACGTCAGCGCATTGCTATTGCAAGAGCGCTAATCCTGAAGCCCGAACTGATTATTTTAGACGAACCGACCTCTGCTCTTGATCGTTCAGTACAGTGCCAGGTGGTCGATCTTTTGCGCACGTTACAAGAAAAATACCAATTTAGTTACGTATTTATCAGCCACGACCTAAAAGTTGTTAAGGCACTGGCCCACGATATCTTGGTACTAAAAGACGGAAATGTCATCGAACAAGGTTCTGCAGCCAAAATTTTCCAAAACCCTGAAACTGAATATACCAAAGAATTAATATCTACCGCACTTAATCTGTAACAAAGGATTAAACAGGGTTCCCCCGCGGGACACTTTGATTCAAACTTCACAACTACAACTGTCGAACTACGACTGGCTGACTACGCCTAAATATTAACCACTATTTTATCTATTAAAACTTATCCATCTAAAAGAGTAGCATTATGGGATTCCTAGCAGGAAAGAGAATACTTATAGTAGGCGTTGCTAGCAAACGCTCAATCGCTTATGGCATAGCTGAGGCGATGCACCGAGAAGGTGCGGAAATCGCGCTTACTTATCAAAACGATAAATTGAAGGGTCGAGTTGAAAAGTTTGGTCAGGAATGGAACACAAACCTATGCTTTCCGTGCGATGTGGCCATTGACGATGAAATTGAAGCTGCTTTCACATCATTAAATGAACACTGGGACAGCCTTGACGGTATTGTTCATTCAGTAGGCTACGCTCCTGCCAATGAACTTAACGGTGACTACGTAGATGCTACCACTCGTGAAGGGTTCAAGATTGCTCACGACATTAGCTCTTACAGCTTTGTAGCGCTTGCAAAATATGGCCGAAAGATGATGCAAGGAACCAATGGTTCGCTACTCACCCTATCTTATCTAGGCGCAGAGCGTGTCGTCCCTAACTACAATACAATGGGTTTAGCAAAAGCTAGCTTAGAAGCTAATGTACGCTACATGGCATCAAGCCTTGGCCCAGAAGGTATTCGCGTTAATGCCATCTCTGCTGGCCCGATTAGGACCCTTGCAGCCTCAGGCATCAAAGACTTCCGCAAGATGTTAAGCTTCAACGAAGCACAAACGCCGTTGCGAAGAAATGTAACCATTGAAGAAGTTGGAAATGTGGCTGCATTTCTTTGTTCCGACCTTGCTAGCGGTATTAGCGCAGAAATCACTTACGTTGATGGTGGCATCAACACCGTCAGCATGGGTAACCCTGACAAAAGCTAAAAACAAAATACCAGACAATAAAAAACCCTCTTTCGAGGGTTTTTTATTGTCTGGTATTAACCTAAATTTAAAGCCCGTTAGGGATTAGTTCCTGGTGATCTGCGCATTATCTTTCAACGTTCCAAGATATCCCTGAAAATCAGTCTGCCCAAAACGGCCAGCAACAACTGAACCCATCTGAGATGCCTCTTTATCAGACAACTTATATTCGCCATCCACAACTCCTGACAATACAATAACCACCCAATCACCGTTCGATAAGCGTACGGATGATGTTGTCTTTTTATTGTCGTCTGGTTTGGGCAATTCAAAAATCTTGCTAACTACAGCACGATCAAGCTCACTGTTTTGTCGAGCAACCGCATCGATCACTTTCCACTCAACAGCGTATTCATTCTCGATATCATTAGATGGCTTACCTTCATCGATACTTTTAACAATTGCACTTGCATCAGATTTGGCTTTCTCTATAGACTTTTGCTTTTTTAATGCTGCAACAACCCTTGTCTTAACTTCATCAAGCTCCAAAGTTCTAGCATCTTTATGCTCAACTAATCGCAATACAACAAGGCCATTCTTTTCAGTTTCAATCACCTCGCTGTTATTTTGATCCTTAAGCACTGACTCAGCAAACGCTGCTTCAGCTAATGAGCGGTCGGCAAACAATCCAGGGCCGCCGGCTTTCTGAACCCACCCTGATGTTTGAACCGCAACATTGAACCGTTCACTAATTGCAGAGAGGTCCCCTGACTCAAAGGCCATTCGATTTAGCTCATCAACAGCAACAACAAGCTCCTCTTCAGCTTTGTCAGCTTTAATTCCTTTTGAAATACGGTCGGATTCAGCAGCAAATTCTGGTAGATCTGGAGTCTCGACATTTACCAACTTAATGAGATGATAACCAAATTCCGTACGTACTATATCTGATACCCGAGACTCATCTAGGGCAAAAAGCGCATCGTCGAAAGATTCATCGTAAATCCCTCTTGCGGAAAATCCAAGATCACCACCCGCCTTTGACGTTGCTATATCCTCTGAAAGCTCTTGAGCAACTGCATCAAACCCCTGCCCAGCATCAAGTTTGGTTTTAGCATCCTTAATTTTAACTAACGCCTGCTCTTCTGATTGCTCATCATTAATTTCAATCAAAATATGTGAAGCTCGACGTCGCTCTTTCTTTTTCAAAGCAGCTATTTCACTATCAAAGCGTTCACGAACATCTGATTCAGCTATCTCAATATCATCTGACAAAAAATGATCGGCCTTTATGTTTACAAAAGAAACCTTAACCTTTTCTTGTGTTTGATACTCATCGGCGTGAGCCACGTAATAAGCTTGGATATCTTCCTCCCCAAGCTCAACCGTATCTTCATAACCCTTTGAAGAAAGCGTAACAATCGCAACATTTCGCTTCTGACCATCAAGTACGACTAACGCCTCTAGTTCCTTTGGTGTAACGAACGCTGTCGCTGACACGCCTTTCTGCAATTGTTCAATTAATAAGCTTTGGGATATTTCTTCAAAAAAGCGTGTACCGCTATATCCAGCTTGAACAAGAACGCGCTCCAGTTTAACCTGAGAAAACTCACCGGTAACATCATCTTGAAACGTTGGCATCGCCCGAACATAGGATGAAACAGCCTCTTGAGGAAGATACAACCCTTCATCACCAATCGCAGTTTTTAACAAACTTTTTTGAATTAAGGTTTCTTCAACACCAGGCCGCAACAAATCAGAGCTCAGTACAGAAGGGTCAATTCCGCCCCCCATTCTCTGCGCTAGGTTTTGTCTCTGTTGCTCAATAGATTGTTCAATCTGAGCTTTGCTTATTTCTTCACCATCTACAACGATAGAAACATCACTTCTTCCACCTGCTTGAAACAACCCTTGAATGCCAAAAAATGCGAAAGGTAAAATAAAAATCGTTAAAAGTACTTTACCAAACCATCCCTTGAGCAGATCTCTAAAACCCTGCATAGTCTTTCTCTCTTACTGACTGAAATTAAAATATTAGTATTTTTATTAACTTATTATTTGTATAGCTACAAGCCTTTATTCTAGTGGCCTAGAAGCCAAAAAAAAAGCGTATCCGATGATACGCTTTTTTCTTTTGACTTTAAAAGCTTTTGTTCTCGTTTC
>CAJXZM010000017.1 GCA_913063125.1 uncultured Gammaproteobacteria bacterium
AGAGGTTTTTTTAACTACCATCGAACTATTTCTTTTATTTTCAATGCTTTATGTATTTCTGGATGGGCACTAGTTAGCCAATTAACAAAGGGATATCACTATTACTTGGAGCGATCTATGAGGTTTAAGCAGGTTATTCTTGTCGTTATAACATGGGTTCTGACGATGCCAAGTTATGGAAAGCAACTCTGGAGTGATAATTCATTTGCTTTATGGAGAGGCACTGACTTTAAGCTGGGTGATAATAACCGCACCGTTTTGACTTATGAACATGTAAGCGGCCATAGTTGGGGCGATATATTTATGTTTGCGGACCGAGTTGAATCAGACAATGGTGATAAGGAAACATATTGGGAAATATCCCCTCGTCTTAGTATCGGTAAGGTATTCGATACTAAATTCAAGGTGAAGGGCATTAGCGATGTCCTCATAACAACCACAACAGAAATAGCTACCGGTGCCACAAACTACCTGTATGGTCCTGCAATTGACTTGGATATTCCAGGGTTTGCTGTTTTCCAATTGAATTTTTATCGTAGAAATAATGAAAACCAAAAAGATAACTGGCAGCTTACTCCTGTTTGGGTGGTTCCTTTTTCGGTTGGTAGAATGGACTTATCCTATGAAGGGTTCGCCGATTGGAGTAGCGGTTCAGAGGATGGCCATGCGGTATTAAACCTCACTTCAGAGTTAAAGCTAGATATAGGTACTTTTTTTGGTACACCTAAGACGTTCTATGCAGGGATTAAATATATTTTCATAGAAAGTAAATTTGGCACTGAAGATGACGCCAATAACGATACCAACGAAAGAAACCTTACCGCCTCTGTAGAAGTTCATTTTTAACGATTCGATTCGATGTGATGTATAGTTTAATGAAGTACGTATAAACTAATGGAAATCGCGAGATGTTGTATCTAAATTACCGAGTAGTGGTGTTAAGTCTTCGACATCTCCAGCGATGACGTGAATAACGGAATCTTTACGATCAATGATACCTTTTACTTTGAGTAGCTTTGCTTGAACGATAATGGATCGACGCCTTTCTACAAGGTCTTTCCATACTACGATATTACTGTTGCCGGTTTCATCTTCTAAGGTGATAAAAATCACACCAGATGCAGACCCGGGGCGTTGCCTGCCAGTAACGATACCGGCTATTCGAACAAAACGTTTATTATTAAGGTCATATAAGTCCCGATGAGTTTTACATCCTTTGATAGCAGGGTGGTTTCGTAATAACAGCATAGGGTGTTGGCCCAAGGTTAAGCCTGTGCTGCTATAGTCCTCATGGGTACTCTGTCCCTGTGTTGGTGGTACTAGAGGGATAAAGTTTTCTTGTTGGGTGTTGCTGGGAAGTAGCGGGGAAGAAGGTTGGATACCTTCTGCTTCCCAGCGTGCTTGGAAGCGGTGTCCAGACAATGATGATAAAGCATTGCTGTTGGCTAACGCTTCTATATCTTTTCGGTTTAACTGACTACGTTGCTTTAAGTCGGCAATAGATTGGAATGGAGCGTTGTTTCTGGCTGAGAGTAATGCTGTGGCACCATTAGCGGACAAACCCTTTACAATGCGTAATCCTAAGCGAATAGCTGGTTGTGCGTTTGTCGGTAGCTTTTCTTTATTTGTTTCGAGTGTATGGTCCCAGTCACTACAAGTAATGTCAATCGGGTTGATTATGATGCTGTGTCGACGAATATCTTGAATTAACTGAGAAGGAGTATAAAACCCCATAGGTTGGCTATTTAGCAAACCACAACAAAAAGCGGCAGGTTCATGACATTTTAACCATGCCGATGCGTATACCAGTAATGCAAAACTAGCGGCATGAGATTCAGGAAAACCATATTCCCCAAAACCATTGATTTGCTCAATTAACTGTTCTGCGAATTCGATGGTATAGCCCTTGGATAACAAGCCTTCATGCAATTGCTGTTGGTATTGACGCAGTTGCCCTTTTTTTTTCCAGCTAGCCATTGCTCTGCGTAACCGATCCGCTTCACCAGCAGTAAAGCCGGCCGCTACCATGGCCAGCTGAATGACTTGTTCTTGGAAGATAGGAACACCCATGGTTCGCTCTAATATGTGTTTTATTTCTTCGTGGGGGTAGGTGACAGCCTCTAATCCATCGCGCCGTTTTAAAAAAGGGTGAACCATGTTGCCTTGAATTGGACCGGGTCGAACAATAGCGACTTGAATAACCAAATCATAAAAACATGCGGGTTTAAGGCGGGGTAACATAGCCATTTGTGCCCGTGATTCCACTTGAAATACACCTACGCTGTCACCTTGTTGTAGTAATTCGTAGGTTTTTGCATCTTCGGCGGGTAGGGTGGCCAGTGTCCATTGGGTGCCGCGAAGTGTTTTAATGTAGTGAAAGCTTTTTCGTATGGCCGATAACATCCCTAATGCTAAGACATCTATTTTCATTAAACCCAGCGCTTCTATGTCATCTTTATCCCATTGCACAATACTGCGGTTTTCCATTGCTGCATTTTCTATGGGGACTAATTGATCCAACGGACCACTGGATATAATAAAGCCGCCCACATGTTGGGAAAGGTGCCTGGGGAAGCCTAATATTTCGTTAACCAAATAGGTGAAGTGACAGATTTGAGGGTTGTTGATATCAATGCCAAGGGTTTTAAAGCGCTCCTTTAGGTGTTTTTTTTGATCCCACCACGCGATAGTTTTTAGAAGTTGATCAATGAGTGATTGATCAAAGTCCAACGCTTTTGCTACATCACGTATTGCAGATTTCAATCGATAAGAGATGACGGTTGCGGTTAGCGCTGCTCGTTGTCTGCCGTATTTTCGATAAATAAACTGAATAACTTCTTCGCGCCGTTCATGTTCAAAGTCGACATCAATATCGGGAGGTTCATCACGTTCTTTAGAGATGAAACGTTCAAACAGTAACGTGCTTTTATCTGGGTCAACTTCGGTAATAAATAGGCAAAAGCACACGGCTGAATTAGCTGCAGACCCTCGGCCTTGGCAAAGTATGCTTTCGCTACGGGCAAATTGAACAATGTCATAAACGGTCAAAAAGTAATATTCATACTGTAATTCTTCGATAATACGTAGTTCTTTGTCTAATAGCTGTTGTACGCTTTGGCTGACACCCAAGGGCCAGCGTTGTTGTGCACCAATGGTGACTAATTCTAGCAAGTATTGTTGAGGGGTGTAATTGGGCGGAACGAGCTCTTTAGGGTATTCGTAACGTAACTCGGTTAAAGAAAAGTGGCAACGTGCTGCGATATCAATACTGGCTTGGATTTGTTGAGGGTGATAGCACTGATTGATATCCAATAAGGTTCGTAGATAACCTTCCCTGTTGCTATGTAATGAAAATCCAGAATGGTGGATTGAGGTGTTTAATCGGGTTGCCGTTAATACATCATGTAGTGGTTTTCGTTGTTTACTGTGCATGTACACGTTGCCACAGGCTACTGTGGGAAGTGAATATACAAAAGCGGTGTGTTCTCGTTGGATAGTGAGGTGGTGATCGTGGTCTCTCCATTGGTTTTCAATACCAATCCACAGTCGTCCAGTAGATTGTTGGATGAACTGCTTTATGGCTTCTGGTACTTTAGATAGAGGTTGGAGGCATTGTGATTCGGAGGGTAACCAGATGATAAGACTATCATCCAATGTGTGTTGGAAATCGCTTAATGTAATGGAGTATTTCCCTTTTTTACATCGTCTGCGGGCTTTACTAATGACGCTGGATAGTTTGCCATAGGATAGCCTGTGGGGGGCTATGGCAATTAAGTGTAAGCCTTCTTGGGTGTGAAATTGGCTACCTATCAATAATGTAATGTTGTGCTTTTTTGCTTCGACATGAGCGCGGACAACACCTGCTAGAGAACATTCGTCAGTGATTGCCAGCGCTTGATAGTTTTGCTTCGCGGCCTCTCGTACTAATTCTTCTGGATGAGAGGCTCCGGTCAAAAAGCTGAAATTGCTAATGCAATGTAGTTCTGCATATTTTATGTTAGCCAAAGACGCCATGTAAGAACCATTGGTTGTCTTGATATTTTGGCGTATAGGACGATTGGTGTGGGGCGCCTTTTTCTCTATTGACATAGACCCAGTAAATAACACCGGTGGGATGTTGGGCAACATAATAGTCACGATTAATGGGTTGTTTATCCCACCAACCTGTTTCGATGCGCTCAGGGCCTTTTATGAGTTGTAAGCGCTCCCCATATATCGGCACGCCTTTTTTATTGTGAAGTGGTTGAGGTTTTTGAAATAACCATAGCGGACGTGTTAGCTCAGGGTGTTGTGTTTGTATTGTTGCATCGATGTCTTGTTGAGGGTTGTTGGTCTGGGTTATTTTACGTTGTTTTTCGCGTGTTTTTTTTACATCGTAATGAGCGTCATTTTCTTTGATTGTATTGTTGGGATCGATATTGTGTAGATTAATACTAATAGGTCGGATTTGTGCTGCTATCTCAGGCCGATAGTCTTTGTTGATAACAATTTGATGCATGGATCTTTCCCCTAGTCGATGAGTTAATGTGTCGATTAATGCATGTTTAGATTGTGCGGGTTCTTGATAGGATAAGAATAGGTCTCGGGTTTGTTGCGTCATAGGCGAGAAATAACGGGCAGTCACCTTTATGCCAATAACGGGTTGTTGGAGGTTGATGTTTTCTAATTTAAGTTTTATTAAACTTAGGAAGTAATCATTGCGATAATGGGGTTGAGCTAACTGCATAACCAAGGAATGTCGTTGTTGAGAGTGCTCGTTGAATGTAATAACAAAGCTGTTACATAAAAGCTGGCGTGCCAATAAATAATTTTCCAGATAACTTAATAGACGTTTTAGGGGGAAAAGTAGGCTGCTGCTATGGATCAGTTCTTCTGTAAAGTGAATGCTTTGATCGAAAGTTTTTGGTAGTGAGAAATTCTTTTGTATATCACTGGTGTTTCCCATGACTTGTTGTAGCTGAAGTGATAGACCGGTACCAAAACGTCGGTTGATAGCATCCTTTGGTAGGCATGTAACATCTTTTATTTGCGTTAATCCCATGCTTAAAAGCGAAGCTTTTGTTTTCTCATTAATATCTAATAAGTTAATAGGGCATTGTTGTATGTCATCGGTGTGAAAAAAAAGTTTGTTGAGGTTTTTGTTCTCCCTATCTCTTATTTTTGCTTTTGCAAGTAGGTGCGCTGACTTTGCCGTTGAGCAACAAGCAATGCTGTATTGGTAACCCCACTGTTGTAATCCATCGGTTAGGTGCTTGCACAGGGCGTCTTTTCCTTTGAATAACGTTAAGGATGATTCAACTTCCAACAATAAAGTGTGTTCTTGTAACGTAATGTAGGGTGTGAATTGATAAGCCCATGTTGCTAATTGTTCTAAGGCTTGCCATTCCGCAGCCTCATCTTTCTTTTTGATGGAGAGCGTTGAAACCAAGCTTAAGGCGGTGGAAATACTGCTGCCAATGCTGATGCCCGCGTCATACGCTTCGGTGTTGGCAAGTAATACTTGGCGGCGATGATTGGTTTTTTCTTCAACCACAAGAGCCCCTTGTTGTTTTTTCTGTGTAAAAACTTCAAGAGGTAATAGGGGTAAGTAAATACAGATCCATAACATGGCAATACCTTAATCATTTCTTAGGGTTGGTGCGTGGAGCATGGGCATGATATTAGTCGGGGTGAGTGATTGCCTCAGGTCTACATTGGGAGAGGTTTCATTAATAGACGTTGCGGGTTTTGTTGATGTAAGGGACGCCGTAAGTAAATGTGGAAATTGAATCCAATGGCTTGCCCAACTACCGCGTCGCTTAATGAGTTGTAATTCAACATGGGCACCCGCCACGCGAGCCATTACGCGTAACGGTGCAGGGGAGGCATGTTGTGCATGATCACTATGACGCATTAATAAGCACCATGAATTACCTTTTCTTGCCGCTAAATGTAACCGTTTGATTTGTTGTGGGAGTACTTTGTTGGGCCAGCCTAATACCATGCTACAGGCTCCAGATTGCAAACAGGTTTCCATTGCCCACAATTTCTCGTTATTACTTTTTGCATAAATTAATAGCACGTTGCTAATATTTACACCTTGTTGTATTAGGGCTGGGCCGTAGGGCTGCCAGGGAGGTGAGACCCAAACGATCCAACGCTGCTGTTGGCTAAGCTGTGCCAAGGCAGGGCTCAGTAGTTGCAGTTCCCCGATACCCCATTGAGGGCTTAACCATTCGGATAGCTCGTTTTTTGGCCAGCCGTGCAGGGGGAGCTCTTTGTCGAGCTGAGAGAAACCTGTTGGAATGTGTCGTTGTGTTTGTTGGGTGCAACTTTCCTGCTGAAGTGCGTCAGATGCGCGCCATATGGAAGGGTGTTGTAATACATCTTGCAGCCCAGTCATGATAGGAATTGCCTGTAAAATTCATATACTGTAATTATATACAGTATATTCGGGCTGGCAAGATGTGTTTTCGCTTATGTTTTGGTGTTATTTGATGCGTGTCTTATTTGCTAAGTAATTCAATGGAGTAGCCGTCAGGGTCTTGGCAAAATGCTAAAATAGTTGAACCGTGCTTCATTGGGCCAGGTTCTCGCGTGATGGTGCCTCCTTTGTTTCGAATTGCTTCGCAGGCTTGATAGACATCGTCTACTTGAATAGCGATGTGGCCATAAGCATTGCCTAGGTCGTAGGTGCTCGTATCCCAGTTATGGGTAAGTTCCAGTGCGGTGTTACTTGATTCTGGGCCGTAGCCAAGAAAGGCCAAGGTAAAGCGACCATCAGGGAATTCTTTTTGGCGCAATAGCTCCATTCCCAAGACTTCAGTATAGAAATTGATAGATGTATTTAAATCACCAACACGTAACATGGTATGTAAAAGACGCATAAGTATTCTCTATTTTTTGGAGGTTGTTGTGAGTGAATCATAAAAAATGATTGAAGGATTGTAAAAGAATGGTCAAATAAAGTTAATATACGATCATCTTGACTGAGTTAATGCAACTATAGACAGCATAAAGTAAGTGAGTAATGCGATGGGTAGTGAGAGCAAAAATATTGAAGCAATGGCGTGCTATTTAAGCGCGACGGATATTGTTGATTGGAAAGAGCCGGGTGTACTAGCGTTAGCAAAAGAAATTGCTAAGCAATACGTTAAACCATGCACTAAACAGCAGGAGGGTGAAGTCTCTTCTGTATCAATGGACGCTGCTATTGCTAAAGCGTGTTTTGAATGGGTGCGAGATAACATTAATCACAGTTGGGATTATAAGCAAAACCCTGTGACGTGTCGTGCATCTTCTGTGTTAGCTAATAGCACTGGCTATTGCTACAGCAAGAGTCATTTGTTAGCTGCTTTATTGCGAGCTAACAATATCCCTGCAGGCTTTTGTTATCAGCGATTAAGTCTGGAAGGGAGCGGGCCTCCTTACTGTTTACATGGACTGAATGCAGTGTATTTGCTGGATTATGGTTGGTATCGTATTGATGCTAGAGGGAATAAAGAGGGTGTTGATGCACAGTTCACCCCGCCTGTTGAGCTGCTTGCTTTCTCTATTGAGGAGGCGTTAGAGGCGGATTTACCGGAAATTTGGTCAGAGCCATTGCCTGTCGTGGTGGGGGCATTAAATGCTTATGACGATATAGCGGTGTTATATGATAATTTGCCCGATGTGGAATTAATGCAGCGTGCAACGTCCTAGGTAGTCGAAGCCTAACTTTCGGGGACCCCTGGTATGCTTTTATCACCCTGTACCCATTTCCAGGAATCTATAGCATCAAAAAATAGACTGATACTGTTAACGGCTAAAATCATTTGAACCCACAAAGGGACGCTTCGAAAGGAGCGCCATACTTGTTGGGTTTTATCCATGATCGAGTGATTATTCATGCTTTTTCATCGTTTTTTTAGTGTTGTTGTTTGTTATGTCTTTGTGGTCACCGCTTGCAAACCCCTGCATGGCTTTGCGAAGAGTGTTCATGCTACTTTCAAAGTTACGGCATCCAGAGCACATCATAGTGTGAATTTTTAAAGATACTTTTTCTTTGAATGTTAATGGGCGCTCTTGTGCATCTGACGCGAGCCGCGTTGCTTGGTGACAACTAAGCATGTTTACCTCCATCATACCATTTGATTTCTAGGCATTTTTGCAATTTAAGTCGAGCTCGATGCAGAATGACATGTAAGTTGCTAACGGATAAGTCCTCCTCTTTACAAATCTCATCAGTATCTAAACCAATGTATTCACGCATCATAAACACCTTAGCTTGGTTGCCAGGTAGGTTGTTCAAACAGGTTTCGAAGACAACCCAAAACTGCTGTTGCTTGAAGGAATCCTCGGGATCTCCCCAGCGATTGGGTCGGTCTTCAGGATTCCAGTGTCCTTTCTTATCAAAGAGCGATGAGAGAGCTTCATCATCTTCATCACTTCTCATAAGCTCGCTAACTTCTGCTAAACGTTGACGTTTACGTAATACATCGGCAATTTTATTTTTTAAAATCGCAAAGACCCAGGTTTTAAACGCTGAGCGGCCACCGAATGAGTCAGCTTTTTTCATGGCACCTATGAGTGCTTCTTGCACTGCATCTTCAGCAAGATGAGTATCACTGATTTGGAGGTTTGCAAACTTTAGCATTTGCTGGCGTAAGGTCTCTAGGTAATTGGTATCATTTAGTTGAGATGCCCCGTCGAGTTGTTTGTCTTTCGCCTGTGAGGTACTACCGGTCATTCGTTTATCCTTGAAAATCGCTTGATAAAATTTGTGTCTATGCGGTTTTTCCACTTCCAAACCCAGGCTCCAGAGAAACTAAAGCCACCCCATGAGACTACACCGTATCGACTTCCGCAAGATAGTAGGTATAGGGATCTTTTTTTAGCGTTGTATTCCTTTAACGCGTATTTTTCCCGTGAAGACTCTTTTGAGGCGCACTCCATAATGGAGCTTCGGATGTTGTGTGCAATGATGGGGCCTGCGTGTACGGCGTGTACGCCTGAGCGGGCAACGTACTTGTCTTGTCGGGCGCATACATCACCTACAGCAAAGACATTTTTATGGGATATGCTGCGATGGTAAGCATCGACGGCTACGAAACCAGATGAATCTAATGCTAACTTGGATAGCTCTAGCCAATCAGGGGCGGTGCCGCCTGTGGTGGCAAATATGCAGTCTGGGGCAAGTAGTTCTCCGGAGGATAGCAACAGACCGTCGTCGGTTGCGGTAGCTTTATGGGGTGAAAAGGAGATGTTTGATTGATCAAGAATGGTTTGAATGCGGCGAATAACGTTCTTGCCATGGCCAGGTAATAGGCCGGATGAAGTCCCGATTAAGCTTACTTTGTAATGAGTGCTGTTATTACCTAGAGCGTGGCGAGCAGCCAGCGCCAACTCTATGCCGGCAGCTCCGGCACCAACAACAGCAATATGGTATGAACCTTGTGTTTTTGCACGATCTAGAAATGGATTCCAGCGGTCGATAAAGTTATCTAAAGGTTTGATGGGAATGACGGGTTGCTTGCTTAGAGATAACCAAGATGTGTCCGTGCTGCTGCCAACATCAATAGATAGTACGTCGTATTTAATGTGGGTACCATCAGACAAACATATACACTGCCGGTTGGAATTTATACCGATAACGGAATCTAAAATGAGATTGATTCCTGCTTCTTTGGCAAGAGGCAGTAAGTCAACCCGGCATTCAGTGGGTCGATAATGCCCTGCTATTAAACCAGGGAGCATTCCTGAGTACCATTGAAAGGCTTCAGGAGTAATCATTAACACTTCTGTAGGTGTTTCAGTTCGCAGAGGGTTGCGAGCTAAGTCATCTAATACAGATAGATGAGCGTGCCCCCCGCCGACCAATATAACGCGCTTCATGTAAATTCCTGTGAGCTTGGCTTGTCAAAGATAATAGCCTAGGTGGCAGCGTAAAAACATTGCAAAAATGATGGTGAATTAGCTGTATGTGCGGGTAGTCGTGAGGAGGGGGGCTTTTCTTACAAAAATATGAGAAAGGTGAAAACTTAGGGGGAGAGGGTGCCTAGGTACTTACAATATATTTACAATTGCAGTAAGTACCTAGGGTGAATGATTTTATGAAAATTATTCAGCAGCTTCAGTCACCTTTTCTTCTTTAACAGCTTCTTCTGTGGCAACTTCTTGCTCGCCCGCAGCCGGTGCTTCTTGTGTGATTTCAGCGTTAGCTTCAGCAGGTGTCACTGCTTCATCAGCAAAAACTTGTCCAGAAACTGCTGCGAAAACCATTGTTAATGCTACTGCGATTGTTTTAATGCTCATTGTGCTATCTCCAAAAGATAATTCAAACGTTATCAGCGGCGCTCAAACAGCGCCTAGTAAGCAACAACATAATGCGTGTGTTGCTGAAAGTGATTGATCATTAAAAAATCACTCGATGAATGTCAGCCGTTAAATGCAACTGTCATTTCCTCGTCATCTTATTGTAATAATCGAGGTGAACTTTTGCGTTATTTTTGTGTTTTCGCAAGATATATTTGTACGAGTGTTAATAATTGAGAGCTTTGACACGCAATGGGTGAGACTATTAACGTTATCAAGCATTAGCGAAGAGTTGCTCCTCTAACGTTTTACCCTTAATGAACTGTCTATAATCCCATTGGCTGTCTTTGATACATTGTAAAAGTGCTTGATCTAACGGTGATGTGTTGATCAAATAATAACTGATAAGGAAGTGGTTTTTTTGTCGTGCTTCAACGCTTTCTACACCGGGCAAATCGGATATTCTGCGAATGAACGCATCTGCCGGACAATTGTCCATATGTACAGTAAGGTAGGATAGGGGGTTTTGTGTTTCTTGTGTTCCCGTAAGATCTACTTGTTGTTGTAAGCGGCCATTGCTGAGGTGGAGTACGGTATTACACAGCTCTTCTAATTCTGAAAGGTTGTGAGAGCTAATAATAAACGTGGTGTTATTGGAATGTTCACTTACCAGGTCTCGAATATTACGAGCATTAACTGGATCCAGGCCAGCGGTCGGTTCATCGAGAAGTACTAGCTCGGGGGAGCCGATTAATGCTTGCGCAATAGTGACGCGTTTTCTCATGCCGTGACTTAACACGGCAGGCTTTTGATGCAGCACATCACTTAGTTGCATTAATGACAAAACACGCTCAGCTTCTATCCGCGCATTACGTCGATTAAAACCTTGTAGTCGAGCGTAGAGCACTAATTGACGGCAAATACTAAATCGGGGGTCTAATTGAGCATCTTGAGGTAGCGCGCTGACACGGCCAAATAACTCGGGAGACCCAGGGGCTTTGCCAAGAATGCTGACAGTCCCGCTGGTTGGCCTAATATAACCGCACAAAATACTGAATAGTGTGGTTTTTCCTGCACCGTTGGGGCCAACAAGAGCAATGGGTTGACCGTTAGGTAGGTCAAACGATAAGTCATGTAATACGTTTTTTTCTGCAAATTTTTTGCTTAGTCCTTGGCATTGTATTAGCGACATTATACTGCCCCCCTTGCCATTACGAATCGTCCTATGATGAGCAACGCTAGCGTTTGTAGTACTGGAATATAAGCCAGTGACAAAGTTTCTGATGGTTGTAATTCTGTTAAGTCATCCAAGTGCACGCCAGGAATTAGGTAGGTTAAAAATTCAAACATTGGCCAATGTTGACTAATAGAGGTTAACGTAGCAGATACCAAAGTCCACAAGAGAACAGCAAGAATCATCGCTTGGCGAGGAGAGCGGACGGCTGCAGACAATAACGCCATCATGGCCGTAAATGGGAGTAAGACAAAAAACAAATTGGCTGAAATCAATAGTAAGCATTGGAGGCTAGATATTAACGCTGCGGGGTTGCTATAGATCGAGACAATAAAGGTCGTGATCAGTGTGAGAATGACTAATATCGTTTGAATGATCATTTGCCCAACAAAGCGGCCCAAAAAGATACTGTCACGAGAGCAACGCATGGTTAGGAAACGTAAGCTGCCCCTGTCTCTATCGGATGCAGTTTGATCTGCTGAAAATAACACTGAGAAGATAGGGAATAGATAAAGGGATAGCTGCCAATAAGCGGAGAACTCAGCAATAGGCCAAGCCAGTAATTGCCCAAGTCCTACAGAATTTAACAGCATGCTAGGCATGCTCCCCGATGCATTCTGTTGGATAAACTCTGCTGCTGTCATGACAGGCCCGGTGAGCATGAAATACCAGACAATGGCAAAGGTAAATAGTGTTAGTAATCCACGACGGGTGGCAAATAATCGAACCAGCTCAAACTGTGCAATGATCCATAATGAGCGAAAAAAGCTATTGGAAGGGGCGGGTGCAGTAGGCAATGCGGGGGACTCCTGATAAATATTTGAGCATGCAATGTACAGGGTTCAAGTGAGTTTGTATATCCGTGCGGTGTAGGCCATGTGGAGGATGTGTCTTCTTGGATGATAAGTGTACTATTGCTCTAGAAATCAACATGTGATCGCAATTTAATAAAGGAACTTCTAATGTTTAACAAGTTAACTTTGGTGTTGGGATGTGTGTTAACCACATCAATATTAACCCCCGTCGCAAATGCCTTGCCTATTAGTTTGGGGGATGCCTCGGGTTATAACGGTTTTTTTCTGAGTGACTTTAGTTCCACTGCCAATGACAGTCAGGGGGCGCTAGCAGTGGGCGGGAACGCAAGTCTACAGGGCTACACTGTTAATACATTAGGGCAGTCAGTGGTACCGGCCCTTGTAGTCGGTGGAAGTCTAATACAGGACGGTGGAGATATTAATGGCGACGCGGTTATTGGTGGTTCTTATTCTGCAATCAATGGAGGAGGGGTTAGCGGTATTGTAAGCGACAATCTTTCTCAAAATATACCTGTTGATTTTCAATCCACATTTACCCAGCTTGCGGCAATGTCTACCTCGCTTTCTACATTAGGCGCACCGGTAGCAGGAGAGTGGGGGCGGGTGGATTATAATGGTGATGGCAGCACTGATCAGCAAATTTTCAATCTAACGGAATCGTCTTTTGAATCTGCATGGGGTTTTTTTGCCAATAATATTGAACAAGATCAAGAGGTGGTTGTGAATGTGGGAGGAACCCATATTGATATCGACAGTGCTGATTATTTGGTAAAAGCAACGGATTGGTCTTGGATTGGAAATGACGCCCACATACTGTTTAACTTCTATGAAGCAGAAGAAATTATTTTGGGAGGTGCTTTTCACGGAACGATATTAGCAGTGGAAGCGGATATTGTCGCCTCTGGTGGATCAGTTGATGGACAAGTTATTGCAAATTCTTGGCAAGGAGCGACGCAATTAAATGCCCCGCTTTTTCAGCACAGTGTGCCTAGTGCTGTAGAAGTATCAGAGCCAGAAACTATTTACTTGATGTTGCTTGGTGTAATGTTGCTGGGAGGCGCTCAGCGGCATAGAAGCTATAAGTAACGTAATTATCTCGCTCTTTTAATAACTTGGGTGCCTTTTGTCGTTATATCGAAAGGCGGTTTTTGACGATATGGCCAATTATTTAAACGTCGAGGTAAGCCAGGTAAATGTATAAGCAATCGCCACAATTTAAAGCGGGAAAGTTTAGAAATTCAAAGAAAATTAATATGCTCAGTTGGGGTAAAGCTCATGATGTTGCGACGCGTTATATTTTTCAGAAATCACGAGAAGCATTTCCTAGAAACCCTATCCCTGTAGAGCTTATAACGCATCAACAGTTACTGTCTGCTCCGGACAATACCTTGTATCGATTAGGTCACTCTACGGTATTAATGAAGCTGGAAGGCGAGTTTTGGCTAACTGATCCGGTATTTTGTGAGCGGGCATCACCCGTGCAATGGGCTGGGCCGAAGCGGTTTCATAAGCCACCAATAACTATTGCTGAGCTGCCTGATCTTAGAGGCGTGATTTTGTCTCACGATCATTATGATCATTTGGATAAAGCCGCGGTGAGGGCTTTGGCGCACAAAACACAGCACTTTTATACACCGCTTGGTGTGGGGGATTTATTGGCAACCTGGGGAATAGCAAAAACAAAAATCACCCAGTTGGATTGGTGGCAATCTGTTGTAGTAGGTGACATGGAGTTGGTTGCAACCCCTGGTCAGCATTTTTCCGGTCGAGGCCCTCATGATCGTTTTGCAACTTTGTGGGCTTCTTGGGTGGTCCTTACACCGAAAAAACGAATTTTTTTTAGTGGTGATACTGGGTATTTTGATGGATTCAAAGCAATCGGTGAAAAATATGGGCCATTCGATATCACGTTAGTGGAAACAGGGGCTTACGATAAGGGGTGGACTGATGTGCATATGTTGCCTGAACATACTGTACAGGCGCATGTTGATTTACAAGGAAAGTGGCTGTTGCCGATTCATAACAGTACATTTGATTTGGCGATGCATGCTTGGTTTGATCCATTTGAGCAGGTCACCGCTCTGTGTAGGCAGAAGCAATTAGCGATCACAACCCCAAGGATCGGTCAGCCCCTCTCTATTAATACACCGGAGCCGGTAAACTATTGGTGGAAAGAGGTTATGACAGCGAAAGCAAGAAAGGAGTCCCAGCTTTCATGTGAGCATTGATCAATTGCGTTATATTTATCAAGATAATAAAGCTTAACTCTACTTGAGGTTTAGTTGTAATATTTCTCCTAAGCAATTGTTTAATATGTCTTTTTTGTGGTTTTTTTTATGAGTGGATTAGGTTTGGCTGGTTAAGTAAGTATTCATATCTAGTCAGTCAGAAATGTTCGCTTTGTTGTCGAACCGAATAGGCTGTACAATACGCGATTCGATTTCAGCACAAGAAGAAGCCACTATATGGTCGCGCAAGACAGCATTCATACCCTTATTCAAAATTATAAAAAGCTTGGCGAGGCAGATCAGCGTATCTTGCAAGTGCTCTCCGTGATATTTCAACCGGTGACGCAAGCAGACCTCAAGAAGGTTCTAGGTGAATTAGGCTGGAGTTCTGAGTCAGGTCAATTGTTGGCCGATCGTGTTAATAGCCTGCAGAAAATGCAGTGGTTTGATGCTGGGTTGATTGTTGAGATTGAAGGCGGCGTAAAATGCGCACCATTGATTGAGGAAGTGTTAACTCGAAAGGTGGAAGCGGGTGGAGCCCTGGATGAAGTTGTGGCTGCAGCGGAGAGTGCGATTCCCGCTCGTCCGTATCAAGATTTTGGTGGATACGTCGTCGCTGAAGGCTCTGAGGATAGGTGTTTACGTAACGCGCTGTATCAAAACGATGTAAGCGTCATACTTAATGAATTAGGTGTTGGCGAGCCGTTTGAATCAGCGGGTTTCGAAGTGGCGATGCCGCTGGTGTTGATGTGTGGAACACCTTTTGAACCTGTGTGGTTTTCTCAGCGAGATATTGCTATTCAATACCATGTGTTGAACACCTATTTGACGTTCGGAACACCGTCGATTTCCCCACATATCAGTACCTATTACGATGTCATCGAAACATTGTTTAGTGAAGGGAAAGTCAATAACCCCAATTTTTTGAGCCTGCTGCTAGAGCAGCGGCTGTTGAGGGGTGCGCTGGATGATGTGGAGTCATTGTTAGTGGGCGTTGACGTGGTAAAAGGTTTGGGGATGTTGACGTGGTTGCGCTTTCTTCAGGGAAAAACAGATGAGGCAATTACTAGCTATCAATTAGGCTTGAAAGCGCACCGCAAAGCGACTAGGAAAAGATCAATATATACGACAGGTTTACCCTCTATATTTTATGTCCTTGCATTGATTAAGTCCGGCACTGCTGAGCATAAAAAAGAAGCATTAAAATGCCTACAATTTGTTGATCAAGATTATGATGAAGGTGAAAGCTTCGTTCAACTGGGAGAGTTACTACAAGAAGTTTTAATGGTTCTTGAGGGTAAATCAAAAGTAGGTGACTGTTATCAATTACAAGCAGAATTGTTAAGGGATACTCCTTTCTTTTCTCTGCTTCAAGTATCCGCTTGCTATTGGTTGGGGGAGGGGATTTCTGATGCACAGGTCGACATGTTAGTGGAGTGTTGCCAGGAAGCATTTACAGAAAAGTGGTATTGGTATGCTTATGAGGGTGCGGCGTTATTGCAGCGGCTTGATAAAGCAGGCTCGTGTGCAGAGATATTGGCTCAATCACAGGAAGCAGCGTTTGTTCCCCGATTTGTAGATTTGGTTGAACCGACCTCGTCGTGGGAGATAGCGCTGGGAGCGTTACAAGAGATATGCCAGAAAGAGCCTGATGCCGCGGCTAAAAGCGATGTGGCTAGTGAAACGCGCATGGTTTGGATGGTAACAAAAGATGCTTACAGCGGACATTATGAGTTAGCCCCTCGACAGCAAAAACGCAAAAAGAATGGTCAGTGGACTAAAGGTCGAGCCATTGCGTTGTCTAGACTGTATCAAGAGCGGGATCAAATTGAAGATATAACTGAGAACGATAAAACGATATGCGAAGCCATTAGAGAAGAAGTTGGCTACGGGTATTATGGGCGTTCAAGTTACTACTTGGATGCTGAGAAAGCTTTTGCCGCAGCGGTTGATCATCCGAATTTATATTGGGCAGATCGACCTAATGTGCAGGTTGAAATTCAGCGCGGAGAACCTGAATTGATGGTGCTGCAAGAGGGTAAAAAAATCACCTTGCAGCTATCGCCGGTACCGAGCATTGATGAATCCCATGAGGGGATTTTACGACATTCAATGGTTCAGCAAGAAGGCCCTAACCGCTTACGAATTATTGAATTTAACCGCCAACATTTGCATATATTTACTATTGTTGGGCACAAAGGGTTAACAGTTCCCTTAAAAGCAAAAGCGCAAGTACTTGATAGTATTGCCGCGGTAGCTCCGCTGTTGACTATCCATTCGGATATAGGTGGTGGAGAAAATAGCAGTATTGATTTGGTAGATGCGGACCCTCGTTTGCATATTCATTTGCAAGCGGTGGGTAATGGCCTGAAGGTGGAGTGTTATATTCAACCATTTTCGGGGGGAGGCCCATTGTTCAGACCGGGGGAAGGTGGTGCAACGGTGTTTGCCGAAATTGAAGGTAAGCGTTTTCAAACCAATCGAGATCTGCCGTTAGAAGTGGCAAATAGAGCGGAACTTTGGGAAAAGTGTCCGGCGCTCGGGGATGAACAAGGCGAATGGTTATTGGATGACCCTGAATTAGCATTGGAAGTACTGTTGCAGTTGCAGGAAATGCAAAGCTTATTGGTGTTGTCATGGCCCAAAGGGAAAAAAATCCGTTTATCCCGAGAGATTTCAAAAGATCAGTTTCATGTGACTGTCGGTAAAAAAAGGGATTGGTTTGAACTGGGTGGTGAATTGACCATGGATGATGGTGATGTTATTGCCATGAGTCAGTTGATGACGTTAATGGAAAAATCATCAGGGCGTTTTCTCCACCTGGAAAACGGAGACGTGATAGCGTTAACGCGTGACCTTCAGCACCGGTTGGACGCGATGCGACGATTCAGTGATGACGGTGTTTTTCATCCGTTAGCAAGCCATGCTATTGATGAGTTAACGGAAGGTATGGATGTACGTGAAAACCCCGTATGGCAGCAGCAAATAGAGCGAATTAATCAGGCGCAAGAGTTACAGCCAATTGTCCCGTCAACCTTACAAGCAGAGTTGCGAGAGTATCAGGCCGAAGGGTTTAGCTGGTTGGCTCGTATCGCCCAGTGGGGGGCTGGAGCTTGCCTGGCGGACGATATGGGCTTAGGTAAAACAATTCAGGCGTTAGCGTTAATGTTAACTAGAGCGCCGAAAGGGCCTGCGTTGGTATTGGCGCCCACCTCGGTGTGTATGAATTGGATGGATGAGATTGTTCGTTTCGCACCGACATTAAACGCTGTGTATTTTGGCGGCCTGCTTGGCGCTGAAAATCGCCAGCAATGCCTAAGTGGCGTTGGTGCATTTGATGTGGTGGTATGTACTTATGGGCTGTTGCAAAGCGAAGCGGAAGCCTTTGCTGGAGTCCAGTGGCATACGATTGTAGCGGATGAGGCTCAGGCGATTAAGAACCCTGCAACCAAACGCTCTAAGGCAGCCATGGCGTTGCAGGGGGACTTCAAAATGGTAACAACGGGTACACCTATCGAAAATCATTTAGGTGAATTGTGGAACATTTTTCGGTTTATTAACCCTGGGTTGCTGGGTTCACTTGATAGCTTTGGACAGTTATTTTCTGGCCCGATTGAGAATGACAATGACGCCGAGGCTCGTCAGCATCTTAAAAAGCTGATTCGACCCTTTATATTACGTCGATTAAAATCAGATGTATTAACTGAGCTTCCTTCACGAACAGAAATAACGCTACGTGTGGAGCCCAGTGAAGAAGAGTCAGTTATGTATGAAACCCTGCGCCGTCAAGCGATGGACCGATTAACCCAATCGGAAGGTAATGCAGGCCAGAAGCATATTAAAGTTTTAGCAGAAATAACACGATTACGTCTAGCGTGCTGTAATCCAGAGTTGGTGTTACCAGATGCTGGTATTGAAAGCGAAAAACTTAAAGCTTTTGAAGCAGTATTAGATGAGCTGCTAGAAAATCGACATAAAGCGTTGGTCTTTAGTCAGTTTGTGGGGCATCTATCTATTATTCGAAAGCGATTAGATGCGAAAGGTGTCCATTATCAGTACTTAGATGGCAGCACTCCGGCAAAGAAACGTAAACAAGCCGTTAATGATTTTCAGGCAGGCAAGGGAGACGTGTTCCTAATCAGCTTAAAAGCGGGTGGTTCGGGCCTTAACCTTACCGCGGCAGATTATGTGTTGCATATGGACCCATGGTGGAATCCAGCAGTGGAAGACCAGGCGTCGGACAGGGCGCACCGAATGGGTCAGCAGAGACCGGTAACTATCTATCGTTTTGTAATGAAAGGCACCATTGAAGATAAAATAGTCGACCTCCATCAGCATAAGCGCGATTTGGCGAATAGCTTGTTAGAAGGTAGCGAAATGAGCGGTAAGATGTCGGTAGGTGATATGTTGCACTTAATTAGCGAAGAGGACTAAGGTTCAGATTTGAGGCGTTAATACGCACAAAAAGGCGACTTATTTGTTTATAAGGTTATAAAAATAAGATGTTTTTTTGTGTTTTACCTAATGCTTTGACGGTCAGTTAATGGGTATTGTTAGCGGCTGTTTTGCCTTTATTATCTGCTTGTTGGAACTAAAAATTTAGATATCGCAAAATATGTTTGACATCACCCCCTTAATCCCGTAATTTTCGCACCAAGCTAGAAAGAAAGTCTTTTGTTTACAATCTACACAGTACTGTTTTATTAGTAATATGACGTCCTGTAAGTTTATAAGTGTCAGTCTGGTTTTTCCGCTATTCAGGCCTCTCGAAGGCACAACTAATCAATAAAATACAGGATATTATTATGTCTACTACAACTGGTACAGTTAAGTGGTTCAACGAATCTAAAGGTTTTGGTTTCATCGAGCAAGAAAATGGCGCAGACGTATTTGCACATTTTAGTGCTATCGTTGGTGACGGATTCAAAACTTTGGTTGAAGGCCAGCGCGTTGAGTTCACTGTAACTCAAGGTCAGAAAGGTCCTCAAGCTGAGAACATCGTAGCTCTTTAATTTTCTGCTTCGTTTCGCTCTTTGAGCTAAGCGGTGGAATTAAAGTGTTATAAAAAAAGGGTAAGCCTTAGGGCTTACCCTTTTTTTTTGATCTCAATTTAATACGAAGTTTGACACTCCTAATAAAGATCTCGGGTTTCCATTTTTTATGATTTTAGAAAATCACGATAGCAGCCTGTTGATCCCTGGTGATGATTGTTAGTTTTTTGGAGTTAGGGCGTTAAAAAGCGACATCAATGTACTGTTTTTAAAAGGATCTGGTTTAAATAGAATAATTAAATACAACACCTCCCCAGATAGGACTTCTGTTTCCATCACCTTGTTTTATCTCGCTAGTTTGACCGCGAACGAAATAGGAAATGTTGGTTTTAGTATTGATTCCGACGGTCACGCCTGCCCACGCTTCGTGAATGATAGTGTTTAGTTCATCGCGATCATAGGATACGTCGCTATTTTTCCATTGCCCTTGTAAAAATGCATTATAGCCTCGCACGTGGCTGCTAAAGCCACCAAACACAAATAAATCATTTGTTCGTTTAAACGGTGTTACCGCAGAAGACTTCTCGGTGTATTTGGCATTCGCTGGGTTGAACGTCCACCAAGGGGTGTTGATTCGGCCCCAGCGCCCTGTTACACCAAAGGAGAGCTCTGTTAGATATCCTACGCTGCCTTGTGCTAAGGTTTTGATTTCATAGCTGCTGCCAGGCGTGTAGTTTGATGCGACCACTTGTTGACGAGAGCTCCCAAAGCGAGCGGTAAGCTCGCCACCGCTAGATATTTGATGAGACCAGCCTTCACCTTTGTCGCTGCCTATGGTGCTGTGAATACCGTTATAGATATCTCCAGCAATGGATAAACCAATAGCACCGACCGTTAATGTCGTAGTAACTGCAGTTTTTGTGTTGTGATTGATATGGTGGCGAGTGTTCGACAAATAAAACAAGCTCGCATAAGGGCGGTCGCTTTGGTTAGCTTCGCTACCCTCTACATCGCCTGGTGTAAATGCAGTTGCTCCGAATTCGATGCTATGTAATTGACGCTGCCCCGAACCGCCGTCAAGGGCATCAAGACTTAACAAGGACTCTGTGGCGGAAAGCGCAGCATCAAGTGAGAACCAATATTCTGATGCACGCTTTCCAGATAGCGTCAGAGCAAGCCCTCCCGTGTAATCCCGGTCGTCACTGCCTGGAACAAGCAAGTCGTTGTCTACATAAAAAGCATAACCCGAGTTATACTTTTCCTGATTTCCATAAGTAGGATATCTAACTAGAGATGTGTTAACTGCATTAGCCATCGCAGTATTTGTCGCAAATAACTGTGCTTGATAGGGCTGAAAAGGTGCGACTGACGCTTGTGCTACAGGGGTGCTTGATGCGAGGGCAAGCAATATCGTTGCGATGTGGTTTTTTTTGATATTCATAATAATTCCTCGAGGTGACCAGTCGTCTTGTTTTTGGTGCGAAGAATAAGGTGACCAGTCGTCTTATTTTGAGTTTGTTAAATGGTTGTTAAAAGTACGATTAATTGGAGCAGGTAGTAGGGCTTGTTTGTTTAAAAAGAACACGTAAACCATTTTGAAATACCGTGAATGGCCGGTTGCATTTTGACGTTTTCATTCGGGTAATAGTGCCTTCCCATGCGTTAAATAGGAACTCTGCCATCATTTTGGGACAAATATCTGCTTCAAGATCCCCTTGTTCGATAGCGTCTAGCAGGCATGATTCAAATTCAGACGTCATTTTTGCCATTAGGCTTTCAACCTTTACTTGAAAAACGGGGTTTGCATCAGAGAGCTCTTGCCCTAAGTTGCCTAATAGGCACCCTTTTTCAAAATTAGATGCTTCGAGTTCACGGGCATCATCATTGAAGTATTTCACTAAGCGTTCTAGAGGGCGTAACGTAGAACAGGAAAGAGTTTGGCGAGCGGCCTGGCACCCTTGAACAGAAACATATTGCAAGGCCTCAAGGCCGAAATGCTCTTTGCTCTCAAAGTAGTTGTAGAATGACCCTTTAGGAATGCCTGCAGCAACGGTAATGTCTTTCACACTGGTGCCGTTGTACCCATTAATAAGAATTTCTTCTAATCCAGCTTCAAGTATTAGCTGTTGCTTGTCGTCTCGTTTATTCATGTTGTTATAATATGACCAGTCGTCTTATGGCGCAATGATCAAAAATGGAGCAGTGTGTTTTGTCAGTGGGATAATAGTTTTTTAGAGCGGCAGTGAGGTGAAAAGTGTGGGTTAGTAACATGCTCTTCGTTTTGTTCTTTTGGCTCTATCGTCGCACTCTTTATAGACATTGTCACAAATGATGGCACCACCAGGTGATAGGCCGCTGGCATTTTCGCAGCGAGAGAATTTCTCCTGTAGTACGTCGTCACTAAGGTTTTTGTATTTACTGTCGCCACAGCCCGTTAATAGCACCCCTATAAAAAGGGTGGTACTAAGGGTGCTGAAATAGAAGAGGGGAGAGTCTTTCTGTTTTATACCCTGAGTCATAAAGTGAGTCCATAATTTATTGGGGGTGCTGTTGTCAGTGTAGACAATAAAATTATAGTGTGTACATTATCGAGGTTTAGGTTATATGGCTTAGTTGGTCCACAGTAGAGAAAATGAAAGGTGAAGTAATGGATTTGCGCATTTCCAATTTGTACCGATACCCCGTCAAGTCAATGGGAGCAGTAGTACTGCAGCGAGCAAAGATCGATCGATTCGGTATTGAAAAAGATCGGCGTTGGATGCTGGTTAATGGTCGCGGTAAATTCCTTACCCAGCGGGAAATTACCAAAATGGCCTTGCTAGATGTTATGGAATATAGGTCCATCGAAGGTGATTGGGCGCTAACAATTCAAGCAGCGCAGAAAGTTGTGCTGCCTGAACAATGCGAGCAAACATTATCGTTTTCAGTGAGTAAACATTTTGCTAAGAATGAGTCTCTATCTGTAGAAGTGTGGGGTGACACCTGTGAGGGGAAGGTAGCTGATGATTTTATTAATCAATGGCTAAGTTTGGTTTTGAATATACCTTGTCGTTTGGTTTTTATGGAAGATACGTATTATCGAAATGTCGATAAGGAATACGCAAAAAACAATGAAACCGTTAGTTTTTCCGATGGTTTTCCGCTTTTGTTAACTACAGATTCCTCACTAGACGCGTTTAATCAACACCTGACTTCACCTATTGAGATGTTAAGGTTTCGACCCAACATGGTTATAAGCGGAAATCACGCATTTGCAGAGGACGGATGGAAAAGGCTGAGAGTGGGGGAGGTTGTTTTTTGTGTTGTTAAGCCCTGCTCTCGGTGTGTAATTCCCGCCATCAACCGATTCACTGGGGAAAAAGAACCGTTGGTTTTTAAAGCGTTGAAGCAACATCGCTCTAAAGGGAAGGAGGTTTACTTCGGGCAAAATTTGTTAGCAATGAATGCGGGGGAGATTTCTGTGGGTGATGAGGTGGAAATTGTTGAATGAGTTAATGTAAATACATTACATATCAATACATGTATCCCAACACGGGGTATCAATGTGTTGGGATACTGATGATGATATTGCGGTATTAAAATAGCTCAATATCATCATCAGTATTGTCGTCATTGTCTTTTTGTAAACTCATTTGATCGAATTCATGCTTGTATAGCTCTAGTGCTTCACTGATTGTTGCGCCTTTCATTATTAGGTCAAACATGATTCGTTCGCATTCCATTGTGTAGTTGGTTTTGATTTCTTCTTGTATTTTAAGCCACTCACCGGGGTTGTATAGGCGGGAAGAGTCGCTGATGATGTCTCCAAGCTGTGTTAGAGAGTCATTGACGTGCCCAAGCTTCTGGCTCAGGCGATCATAAAATTGAAAAGCAACGATCGCCATTCCCATTTCTTGAGAAATTGAGCTGGCTAGGGACATTATTTCAGGCTTTGCAGATGCAAATTCATCCGGGTCTTCTAACTTATTGCAGGCTACTCCGAGCTTCTGAGTGTCGGCGGCGATATGTGTAAATGCAGACGTTAGTTTGCTGACATCCTTGGAGCTGTCATTGAGCGTGGTTTCCACTTGTGCCATTGCTAGGCATAGCAAGGAGATTGTTTCTCTAATTTGGCTCCAGTTTAGATCTGGGTTAACTGCACTAGAGCCAGGGTTAGGTAATGGACTAGATGTTGCCACCCTACGTACTCCTTAGGTGTTTGGGACTTATTGTTTAAATTGGTCATATTCGACAATGGTGGCGTTAGCAGCCGTCTTTAGTTAAGAGTAGATCAAGATATGAAAAAGATAGGGGTATTTATAAGAAAGATAGTCATCGAGATCTAGGGGGCTGCAGGGCTATAATTTTTTGTTATTTTAGCTCAAATAAGGAGATTCCTGCCTGAAATGAGCGATCTTTGGTGTGAAACTGCTATGCTTTTGTCTAAAGTAGAGCAATATTGCGGACAGACTGAGTGTGGATTGATGAGCGTTGAATATATTTTTACAATAGATGAAAAAGAGCACCGTTATACGGTTGAGCTAGATCGAGAGTTTGATTTCTCGCTAGAAAGAAACGCCTCTGCTGAGTGGACTCAATTGACTCACCACCAGTGTGGCAATTGCCCGTTGACTACTAAAAATTGCACCCATTGCCCGGCTGCAGTAGATTTGGAAGCTGTAGTGAAGGATTTTCAGCAACTCCCTGCAGTGAAGCAAGCGAAGATTAGAGTTATTACCAGCGATAGAGAATACTACAAAGAGACATCACTTGAAGAAGGTGTTCGATCGTTGATGGGGTTGATCATGGCGACGAGTGCCTGCCCAATACTTGAGCATTTGAAGCCTAACGCGCGTAATCACCTTCCTTTTGCTTCCCAAGATGAATTTATTTTACGCTCCTCTGCAATTTATTTACTGCGCCAATATTTCACCTATCGAGAAGGCGGGCGGCCGGATTGGGATCTACAAGGCTTGATAAACATCAATCAAGAGCTACAGATTTTGAATCAGGCATTTTGGCAGCGTGTGCATGATGCTTGTGAAAATGATACAAATTTGAAAGCGTTACTGAGCTTCTTCAATTTGTCATCAAGTGTGAGTTACTCGCTAGAGTCTCAATTGCAGCAAATTAAACCGTTAATGTCGAATAAAGACGGCGAGCCCGCGTTGGATAGGGGGGGGGTTAGCACGCTATTTTAGCGCAGGGCTCTTTTAATATAAGATTTGGTCTTAATGTAGCTCGCATTTCTCACACTATTTTCCTTTTCGTACTCTTACGGCAAGTACGTCACACTCAGCGTGGTGTAGGATTGCGTTAGCTGTGGATCCTAGCAGGAGCGATAAGCCGTGTTTACTATGACTACCAACAACAATTAGATCCACAGAGTTATCTTTTGCTATGCGTAAAATTTCTTTTTCGGTCAAACCTATTTCTAGATAACAGTTAGCTTCAGGTATTGCGAGTTTGCCTGCTAGTTCGCTGAGGCGTTCGCGGCCTTGTTTTTCAAGCTCTTTGTGAAGGTCGCCTAAGTCAATCGGGAACTCGCCGCCATATGCAATGGAAATCGGTTCTATTACATGAATAAGTGATAACGTGCATTGGTTACTGCTTGCCATCGCCTTAGCTCGCTGAATAACCGTTTCTGTTTCACTATTAAAATCTGTTGCCAACAGTATGTGAGAGTAGAGTGGCATAGTGGTAAACCTCTTTTTTTGGGGGGGGAAAAAAACCCTATTGATAACGATGTATTTCTATACTAATTCATTTCTATATTACGTAAAATAGTGGCTGGATTTATAAAATCAAGTGTTGAGCTTGATCAATAGAAATAAAAAATAAGGTTCATATGGTATACCTAATTATTATTCTAGCAATGGCAATGGTTATAGGACCTGTTTTATGGGTTCGACCTAGTCCAAAAGAGCGCCGTATTGCACAATTCAGATCGTTAGCAATGGAGGCAGGTGTTAAAGTTGAGCCTATTTCTTTGGTGTCTAATGAATACTATCAACGAGTGTCCGAACGTAACCTGCATGTAGCTGATTATCAGTGGGTGCGTTATCGACGCATTTCAAAAGAAGGGGAGAGCGGATCTGCAATAAGGGGGCAATGGACCCAGAGGAAAGACCGGCAAGGGCAGTTGTTATGGGAGCCAGATCCCGTTACGTTGAAGGAACCTGAGTCGATAACAGCTTATATCGATCAATGGCGAGAGAATCAAGATGTGCGTTTTATGGCATTAGAGTTTGGCCCAAGAACAGTGTCGGTAGTTTGGACGGAAGAGGGAAGTGTAGAAGATGTTCAAAAATTGATTTCAATGCTGCAAGCGTTAGGGCAGCTTTAATATTCTTATGGTTATATTTGGCGGTTTGCGTAAATAAGCTAGGTGTTATAAGGGCAGAAAAGAGATTTGGTTCCTGCCCTTAATGTTACTTTTCTGCTTGGTTTGCCATATCATTTAGACTTTTTGTGATTTGGCTGCCAAATTTGGTCACCAAATAAGGAACAGTTCTTTCTGTATAGTTCAAAAAAGATTTTTCTAAAAAGGTCCATTTTGTTTGTATTTTAGAAAGTGTTTCATAGCGGTCCGATGTGGTTGGCGTTGTTGATTTTATCTTGTTTAGGTTTTTGCTGAAACGAGCGGCTAACGTATCAATGGTATCTGTATCCTCTTGATCTGAACGGTTTGATGCGCCAAATTGAGAGTTTGCTCGTTCAATGTATTTTGCTGTCATACGCTCCATTGTGATAGTGAGGCTTCTTAAATCTCGCACTACGGATGGTATTTTGTATCCCGTAGATTCCTTGATTTGCTCATAGCTCTGATTCAAGGATTTTATGATTTCGTTGCTAGTGGACAAATATGAGTCAATAACTTGGAATTCCGCAAAACCGCTACGCTTAATTGCGGCTAGTGCAATACTCAGGTTTTTGGACATCGTTTTCCAATTACTTTTTAGGGCTTTCTTTTCTTCTTCAAGGGATAGGTCGGAAAGCAGTGAATCAATGGTTGCAAGCTGACCTTTTAATTCGACTACTTTTTCATCAACGGATTCACGGTTACTCGGGTCTCCCTCTGAGCCTTGGTATTTGTGAAAGGCGGCTGCTGTTTCAAAGACCAAGAGTTTGGCTTTATGCACGGCTTGTAAGTTCTCAGCAGACGCAAAAGTGCTCCCACTAAAGGGCATCACTGCGAGTGTTGCTAACATTGCGAATAGGGACGCGAATCGGGCTGAATGTAGTGTTTTTCTCATCAAGGAGCCTCTTGGCGTTATTGTTACCCTTGTGGGTACTGTTTACTTGTTTTTTGGAGAAGGCATGTAACCTTCTGAAAGCAAAGTTAAAAGATGTTAACTGGAAGATTAGCAGATTATCTAATATAAATAGGGGTATATAGAATTTAAAACGCCAAAAAGCGCGATAGTTGCGTAAAATTTACGATATTATTGCGTTAATTGAAAAGAAAAGGGATAAATCCTTGACGAAATGGAAACTTACACATATAAATTTCGCAAATTATTTAAAAGCTGTACGTTAGCTATTTATCTTTTGTTGAAGAACGAAATCTGCCTGACAAAATGTCAGTATTTGCGCCAATGGAGGCGATAGAAAGTATTTATGGGTAAGTCACTGGTCATTGTGGAGTCGCCCGCCAAGGCGAAAACCATTAACAAATATTTGGGCAATAGCTTCATTGTTAAATCAAGTGTTGGGCATATACGAGATTTGCCAACAAGTGGTTCGGGTAAAAAAGCATCTGACCCGAAAGAGCGAGCGAAGCAAGCTGCAAAGACACGAAAAATGGCGCCTGATGAAAAGGCGGCTTATAAAAAGGAAAAAGCTAAAAAAGCACTGATTGCTACCATGGGGATTGACCCTGAGAATGACTGGAAAGCTCGTTATGAAGTGTTACCTAATAAAGAAAAAGTTGTCGCAGAGTTACGTCGCTTAGCAGATGATGCGGATGAAATCTATCTCGCGACGGATTTGGATAGGGAGGGAGAGGCTATCGCTTGGCACCTAAAAGAGGTGATTGGCGGAGAAGATGCGCGTTTTAAGCGAGTAGTATTTAATGAAATCACCAAAACAGCGATTCAAGGTGCTTTTGAAAAGCCGGGTAAATTAGACCAGGATTGTGTGAATGCCCAACAGGCTCGACGGTTTTTGGATCGTGTTGTTGGTTATATGGTTTCGCCATTATTATGGGCAAAAGTAGCTCGCGGGCTTTCAGCGGGCCGAGTTCAGTCGGTGGCGGTGAAACTTGTGGTAGAGCGAGAGCGAGAAATTCGTGCTTTTATACCAGAGGAATATTGGGATATTTTTGCGGATACAGAAACGCAGGCGAATGAAATGTTGCGTCTCCAGGTCACTAAAGAATCTGGCAAAGGGTTTCGACCGATCAATAAGGATCAAACCGATAAAGCTTTAGAGAGCCTGCGCTCCAAGCCGCTAACGGTGACTGGGCGAGAAGATAAACCAACCAAATCCAAACCATCGGCACCGTTCACAACGTCAACATTGCAGCAGGCGGCCAGTACCCGGTTAGGCTTTAGTGTTAAAAAGACGATGATGATGGCTCAAAGGCTCTATGAGGCCGGTCATATCACTTACATGAGAACTGATTCGACTAATTTGAGTAAAGATGCTGTAGGGGCTTGTAGGAGCTTCATTGATGATACTTACGGTAAGCGCTATTTGCCAGATTCGGCGAATGTGTATTCAAGTAAAGCAGGGGCACAAGAGGCCCATGAAGCTATTCGACCTACAGATGTTTCAGTTTTAGAAGGTGATGTAACGGGGTTAGACCCCGATGCCAATAGGTTGTACGACCTTATTCGGCGCCGTTTTTTGGCGTGCCAGATGTCAGCAGCAGAATACTTGAGCTCGAATATAGCCGTTACTTGCGGAGATTTTGAGTTACGCACCCGCGGCAGAATCTTAAAATTCCAAGGGCATTTAGCCGCCAGGATGCCTGGTGCAGGTAAGGCTGAAGAGGATGTGATTTTGCCGGATGCAAAGATCGGTGATGCTCTGACATTAAAGGATCTGGACCCCAGTCAGCACTTTACTAAACCTACCGCTCGCTTTACTGAAGCTAGCTTAGTAAAAGAATTGGAAAAACGTGGTATTGGTCGGCCTTCGACGTACGCCTCTATTATTTCTACCATACAGGATCGTGGTTATGCCAAAATAGATAGCCGTCGATTTTATGCTGAAAAAATGGGCGATATTGTTACTGATCGATTGAATGAAAATTTCGATAACCTTATGGATTTCGGGTTTACCGCCAGCATGGAGGAGCAGCTGGATCAAATTGCGGAAGGTAAATTAGATTGGAAAGAGGTACTGAATAATTTCTATGGCGATTTTAAAGGCAAGATAGAAGTCGCGGGCAGTGAAAACGGTATGCGGGCAAATGATCCTGTCATTACTGATGATATAGCGTGCCCGAGTTGTTCGCGTCCAATGATGATTCGAACCGGTACGACAGGCGTTTTCTTGGGCTGCTCCGGTTATGACTTGCCACCAAAAGAGCGTTGTAAGGAAACCATTAATCTTATACCGGGTGATGATTCGGTAGATGTAGATGAGGATAGTGAAGATAGTGAAGTAAACGCTTTGCGTAAAAAACATCGCTGTTCAACTTGTAGCACAGCAATGGAAAGTTATCTTATTGATGAGCAGCGTAAGCTGCACGTTTGTGGCAACAACCCGGATTGCTCTGGCCATGAAATTGAGCAAGGTACGTTTAAGATCAAGGGTTATGAAGGCCCTATTGTGGATTGCGATAAATGCGGTTCTGATATGCAGCTCAAAAGTGGGCGTTTTGGCAAGTACTTTGGCTGCACCAATGAGGAGTGCAAAAACACGCGTAAACTGCTTCGAAGTGGCGAAGTTGCACCACCTAAAGCTGACCCAATCATAATGAAGCACTTGCTTTGTGAGAAAAATGACGACTATTTCTTGTTAAGAGATGGTGCGTCAGGCATGTTCTTAGCCGCCAGCCAGTTCCCAAGGCATCGGGAAACGAGGGCGCCTCTTGTTGAAGAGTTAGTATCAGTAAAAGATCAGCTTGATCCTAAATTTGCGTTTTTAGTTGAAGCTCCCACGGAAGACCCGGATGGTAACAAAGCGGTTATTCGTTACAGTCGGAAAACTAAGCAGCAATATGTGATGACAGAAGTGGAGGGAAAGGCGACGGGATGGAAGGCCTTGTTTGTTGAGGGAAAGTGGGAGCAAACCCTGGCCCCTAAAAAAGTTGTGAAAAAGAAAGCCGCAGTTAAAAAAGCACCCGCCAAGAAGAAGGCCGCGGCAAAAAAGAAGGCTGATAAAGAATAAGGTACAAGGTCGGTTAAAAAAGCCGTTATATTTCACGTAAATATGACGGCTTTTTTTAGGTCTGGGTATCTATTGGTCTGAGTACTAAACTTTGAAATGTTCGAGTTGTTTGATGAGCTCTGCTAATGCTACGTTCATGCCATCAACAGATTTGACAGTGATGTTAGCGGTATGGGCTGAATAGGCTGCTCGACTGTCAATAATAGAGACGCTTTCTTTTACGTGGTGAGCTGTGGTGCTTTGTTGGAGTGTCGCGGCCGATATTGCTTGAATTCGTTCTGAAATAGCGAGGATGGTGGATAGGATTATTGCGAGTCTTTCTTTTAGGTGCTGGGCTGTTGCTACTGATTTTTCAGTGACACCAACACTTGTATTCATAGAATTCACTGCATTGGCGACACCTTCCTGAATAGTACTGAGTACACTCTCAATTTCAATCGCTGCTTCGTGACTTCGTTGGGCTAGGCTGCGTACTTCATCTGCAACAACGGCAAACCCTCGTCCTTGCTCACCTGCACGTGCAGCTTCAATGGCAGCGTTAAGTGCCAGCAGGTTGGTTTGTCCTGCTATACCTTTGATAACATCAAGAATCTTGGTAACCCCTCGGCTGTGTTCTGCTAAGCGTACCACGACATCTTTGGAGCCGTTAATTGTTATCGTCAATTGATCAAAAGCATCAACGGCCTCATTGACCAATTCTTGCCCGCTACGAGCGGCATCATCTGCATCGTGAGCAGCAGACGCGGTTAGTACAGCTTCTCTTGACACCTCTTCTGCAGCTTCCGCCATTTCCTCCATAGACACGGTTATTTTGCGGGTTTCTTCCTGTTGTTCTTTAATAACGCCGCTACTTTGATCTGCCATGTTTTTAACTTGTTCAGCTGTATTGGCAGTAGTGTCGGTGCTGTGACGAACAGTGTTAATTAAAGAGCTAACTTGTTCTACCATTGCATTGAAATTTTCCACCAATAAGGATATTTCATCGTGGCTTTCTGTGGCTACACGAGATGTCATATCACCTTGAGCCATTTCTTCGGCGGATTTTATAAGTTGGTTAACACTGGATTGCATAGAATAGTACAGCCCATAATACAGGTATGAAATAATGATCAGTAGAAAGAGTAGGCTGGCAATCAGGACAAAACGATTGTTTGTTTTCTCATCCAGCCTGGCTTGTACGATAATACTTAAATTATCTAATATTTTATTTTGCAGTGTGTAAATAGGGGTAAGTTGTTGGTTGGCGTTAGCAAGAAAGGTGTTCCAAGGTTGGATATCCCCATATTCACCAATGATTTGCTCGTCAACACTGAGGATGAGCTTGTCGATACCGGAGGTGATAGCGCTGAAATCCTCTTTTAAGGGGTGTCCAGGGCGATTTGATAAGCGTTCTTCAAACGAGGTTTTGAGTATTGACAGAGCATCATTTGATGCTGCAAATGCCCCGTCGATTTCTCCAAAGCTTTGCGAGTCTAAAGTGCCAATTCTTAAGGCAAAAACGCTCAGGTTGCGTAGGTTATATAATGATTGAGAGTGTTTGATTAAATTGTCGAATAGTAATGCTGTTTTACCCTGTATGTTCGGTGCCTGATCAGTGCTGAGGCCACTTGTTTTGGCGACGTTGGTGATTAAATCTTGGATATTACGCGAGAATAAACCGTAGGCGTTGGAGTAATCACGCATCATTACGTATTGCCCGCCTAAGTCTGTTTTGCGAGATTTTATCCATGCGGCATCAAGGGCATTTATACGTTCCTTTGATATCAAACTTGAATCGTTGTTTGTAGTTTCTTTGATGAGGTTTTCGAGTTGTTCGGTAATGGCAGCTTTGGTGGGGCGTAATAGTTTGGTTGCGTTTTCGTCAACGTCTTTGTTTGACCCGATATCTACGGCTGCACTCATCATTACATCGTGAAAGGTGCTGGCTGCTTGATTTAGTTTCGATAGCTTTTGGATAAGCTCTATACCGTGAACTTCATCGGCCGTGAGTTGGATGTCGCTTTGAATTTCGTTCCACAGTTGAACACCCAATAGTAAAATAGGGCATAGGAATAGAACACTTATCAACGAGAATTTGTAGGGGTAGTTAAGCCTGTTCATAATGAAAAGGGCCAAACCTAGAAATTTTCTCATATAATACCGTTTAATTTCCGTAAGTTATTGCGATCCTGACATAGCCATAAGCAGGGATGCCTACTTTGAGTATAGGAAATACTCATAAATATTGTGCATTAATTGTCACAAATTTGTGATGATTAGTAACTGTCAATCGAATCATAGAGTTAGCACAATATCGGGGCGAGTAAAGCTAGGAATGATGAGAACAACTGTTATCGCTCATTGAGACTGCATATTTTACATGGTAGAATTTGCGCCACTTTTTTGCATAGTGCAGAAAGAGCAGGCAAGAATGCAGGAGTATTGCTTACATGTCTTCGGTTTTAGAAATAGCTCAATTACCTACCGGTGAAATTGTCTTACGACGTGCGGACGGTGAAGGTGAGCCTTTAGCGACAATACAATTTTCTGCAGAAACAACAGTGTTTTTGGGTGATTCCCCCCTTGAAGTAGGTAAGGCAATGATCGGTGCTGGCGTACAGATGGTTGGAGAGATGTATGACCTGTACGAAGTAGATGAGAACGGTGAGTCGCATTCATCTCGTGTAGTGCATTAGAGGCGCACTGGTAGCGCATTGAATGCACTCAGGTAGGAAATGTTAATATGTGGGCATAACATAGTGGGTTTTTTCACCAAGCAGGGTTAACCTGTTTGGTGTCGTGTTTTTTAAGTGGTATGCCCTAATCAAGCCTTCTAAACCCCATCTCGAATAATGCCTACCCCGATTCCTTCAATGGCAAACTCTTCTGAGTTCGAGTCTATTTCAATAGGGTCAAAATCTTCATTTTCAGGCAACAGAAACACTTTGTTTCTTTTTTTGTCGAATCGTTTTACGGTAACTTCAGAACCTATGCGCGCTACAACAATTTGTCCTTTCCGTGCATCGCTTGTTTTATGAACGGCGAGCAGGTCACCATCGTAAATACCGGCATCCTGCATGCTGAGACCTTTAACTCTTAAGAAGTAATCCGCTTGTGGTGTAAACATACTCTGAGGAACATCGCAATAACTGCTGATGTTTTCTTCTGCCAATACTGGGTAGCCTGCAGCAACTTCGCCGATAATTGGAATTCCTGGTTCAGGTTCATTGATAAGACGAATCCCGCGAGAGGTTCCCGGCAGCATTTCGATAGCCCCTTTTCTTTCTAAGGCACGTAAATGGTCTTCTGCTGCGTTGGGAGAACGAAAACCAAAATGGTTGGCAATATCCATTCGTGTGGGGGGCATTCCTGTGTCTATAATGTGGTCTCGAATCAGGTTGTAAATCTCTTGTTGACGTTTGGTTAGCTTTTCCATAAATAGTTGCCGCATTAGGTAAGAAAGGTGCGTGAAACAATGAGCTGTTTCAATATACAGTTCTGGAAGTATATACAGCTTTATGGGTATTGCAACTACGCGGGGATTGCAACTGCATGGTATGTAAGGAGAAAAGGCAGGGAGAGGTTATTCAACAACTCTCATGTAGTCAGGTTCTAGTCCAGATTCTTGTTTGTCCTCGTCGGGAGTTGCAAAAAAATCACTTTCAAAACGATCTTCACTATCAACTTCAAATGGCCCCCCCCAATCTTCCGGCTGTTCTATTGTACATAAAGACATTTTGATAAAGGTGTCGGTATCTAATTCTTCTACTTCGCCGTCAAAATATTGTGTCGCTATAAGCCCTTGGTCATCGATAGCTACAATTTCGAATAAGGCGCCGGTATTCTTGTTTTCATACCACTGGCCAATTTCAGGTAGGGTTCTTGTTAACATGTGTCACTCCATTTGCGTGTAAAGCCTAGGCACGCAATCTATTTGGCAGGTACTGTAATTTTAGTTCTGTAATTGTGACTTACCAGTGGCTTTTGGCTGTGAGGGAGAGGTTATGGTTTACTGTTCCCGTGGGGGAGATTTAACTTAACGTAAAAAGGAATGATAACAACTGCTTATAAAGGGGTAGGGGTAGGGGGTGAGTATAGTGTTTATAAAAGGCGTTTTATAATCCCCAATTGGTCTAAATAAGCAATATAGAATAGTCTGTTCTTGAAATGAAACTTGCGGATTACGGTTGACCGGTAGAAAATGGTTTTGTGTCAAAAAATGACGCCATGTCAATTAACAATAAGAAAGGTTGAAGTAGTTATGGTTAGGTATACACAATCTGTTCAGTTGCAGGAGTTGCCCCCTATAAATGACAGTAGCTATGGTGTAATTCGAACGTCTGTGCTTCTTTTTTTAGTAATGATTGTCTCAAGCGCTTCAGTAGCGTCAGAAGGGGCTTTGGGCGGTGGTGAATATAAACTTGATTGGGAGGTGGGCACCCAGGCTCGTTTGTTTGCAGAGGGTGCATCTTATGGTCAAAGCCGTTCTGATGTATCGGTGAGGGCACAAGCAGAGTTCTATTACCAATGGAATGATGGTGCGGACAGCATTGAATTTATTCCATGGTTCGTGATCGATAAAGAAGATGATGAGAGAACCCATGGAGATATCCAAGATTTAGCTTGGATTCATGTTAACGATGATTGGGAGCTGCGTACGGGTATCCGCAAGGTTTTTTGGGGGGTGACGGAAACTGTACATCTTGTTGATATTATTAATCAATCAGACTTATCTCGTGGCTTGGATGGGGAGGACAAGTTAGGGCAGCCGATGATTAACCTGTCGTTGGTGAATGATTGGGGCATAGTAGATTTCTTTGTTTTACCAGGGCACCGTAAGCGGATATTCGCCGGTGAGGATGGGCGACCTCGATCAACATTTGTTATTACTAAGGATCACGCCAAGTATGAGTCGGGCAAAAAAAGTCGACGAGTGGATGCAGCCTTTCGGTGGCAGACTGCTATTGATGACTGGGAATTCTCATTGTCACATTTTAGTGGTACCTCAAGAGAGCCAACAATTATTGGTTTAAATAACAAAGAAGAATTGCTCACCTATTATCCGGTCATCGATCAGACAGGGTTAGAGGCACAATATATCGCCGGTGAATGGATTTGGAAGCTGGAAAGTGTTTTTCGTAGTGGGCAGGGTGATCGTTATACTGCAGCAGTGGTGGGTACTGAATATACGCAAGTAGGCATATTTAATACAGATATTGATTTAGGATGGATTGCTGAATCCAGTTTTGATGATAGAGGGTTTGATGCGCCCCATGCTTCTGAAAGAGATATCGTCGTGGGCACACGTTGGACGCTAAATGATGTTGCTAGCTCTCAGGCGTTGTTTTTTGTTAGTGTAGATAGCGCTACAAAAGAGCAAATATGGACATTAGAAGCAAGTCGCCGTTTCTATGCGGATTGGTTTGTGACTATTGACATGTTTGTGTTTGCCAATACGGGAGAGGCTCCCACGATTGAGGAAAGCTTGGATCAGTTTGAGTCGGGGGAGAGCGGCAGTAATCGAAAATTAGCTGCTTTTACTCGTGATAGTTATATACAATTCGAAGTTATAAGGTATTTTTGATACACGCTATTTGCTGCCTTGACAGAACCCGTTTGCAAACGTATGTTTCAAACATCTGTTTATGAATAATAAGGTGTTCCATGGCGCAAAAAGATACGGTTGATCGCATATTAGATGCAGCAGAGGCGTTGTTTGCTGAGCGCGGTTTTGCGGAAACTTCATTGCGAACAATTACTAGTACCGCGAATGTTAATTTGGCCGCTGTAAATTATCACTTTGGCTCAAAAAAAGCTTTGATTCAAGCTGTATTTGTGCGCTTTTTAGAGCCTTTGGCCGATTCTCTTACGTTGCGACTTGATGACGCCGAAGCAGAAGCTAAAGAGTTGTCGTTAGATGATTTATTGGTGCTATTGTCAAAAGCTATTTTGTCTGCACATGGTGATGATGTTACTCGAACCGCATCGTTCATGAGATTGTTAGGGCTGGCATATACTCAGTCCCAGGGGCATTTGCGTGATTATTTGAGTGAGCGTTATGGGCGTGTTTCAAAGCGATACCTCGATGTGCTGCGCCCTGCCTGCCCAGAGCTTTCAGATACAGATTTATTTTGGAACACGCATTTTGCACTGGGCGCCGCCGTTTTTTCACTATCGAATTATGGTGCTTTGGAGGCCATGTTAAGTGATGATTCTGGAGAAGAGTCGAAAGTTCAGAACGTAATAAGGCGCCTGCTTGCCTTTATTTCTGCTGGCGTTAAAATATCTCTGTAGCAATTATTAGTAACGACTGTCGCGAATGACCGTTGCTAATCACTGTATTAATCATTGGTGGTCGTATTAACTCCTACTCCATTGTTATCTCAATAGCTCGGCAAACTCTTTCGTTACGTGAAGGGAGCTCGATGTTAAACGAGTGGTCTATTTCTAGTGCATTAGCTGGGGTAGGTAATACTGAAAACAGTGGTAAAACCCCCCTGGGATCACATCGCGTTAGAGCCAAGATTGGCGGTTCGCAGCCGATTAATGGTGTGTTTGTTGGACGCCGGGCTACCGGAGAGATTTATTCAGATGAACTCGCTAAAAAATTCCCGAAGCGAGATTGGATACTTACGCGTGTTTTATGGTTGTGTGGAAATGAGGTTGGATGTAACCGGCTAGGCTCCGTGGATAGCATGAGGCGGTATATTTATATCCATGGAACCCCGGACAGCGAACCAATGGGGCGACCCCTTTCCCATGGTTGCATTCGTATGAGAAACTCTGATGTCATAGAATTATTCAATCTTGTTAATGTTGGTGCAGAGGTATTGATAGCAGCTGATTGATTTAGGGTTTTGAGTTACAAACGAAAAACAAGCATCTACAACGTATTTTCGGTATTATCCTTCTGTTTCCCTAATCTGTATTTAAAATTATTTGGTATTGAGAAAATCGCAGGAGCTATTATGTCTTTGGGCCCATTGATGTTGGATGTTGAAGGGTTAAAGTTAACCCCGTTGGAAGTTAAAACACTGGATCGTCCTGGGGTGGGTGGTTTGATTTTATTTCGCAGAAATTTCGAATCGATAGACCAAGTAAAAGCATTGGTCGACGCTATTCGAGCGATTCGCTCTGATATTATTATTGCTGTTGATCAAGAAGGTGGAAGAGTCCAGCGTTTCCAGGCGGGACTTACACGGCTCCCTGCTTTACGTGTGCTGGGAGAAGCTTACGAGCGCGATAATGAGCAAGCGTTGGTCTTAGCTAGGGATTTTGGTTGGTTGATGGCTGCAGAGATGTTGTCTTTGGGCGTCGATATATCCTTTGCGCCTGTATTGGATCTTGATTTTGGTCGTAGTGCGGTCATTGGAGATCGTTCTATTCATAGAAGCCCCGAAATCGTTATTCAAGTTGCAAAAGCCTATATTGAAGGAATGGAAGAAGCAGGAATGGCGGCTACCGGAAAGCATTTTCCAGGTCATGGCTGGGTCGAGGCGGATTCTCATGTAGCAATACCCACTGACAAACGTGCAGAGTCTGTGATAGCGAGTGACGATATTAAACCTTTTGAGGCACTATCTCAGCAGCTAAAGGGCATTATGCCAGCCCATGTCATTTACCATCAGGTGGATTCATTGCCTGCAGGCTTTTCTCCTTATTGGTTGCAAGACGTACTGCGAACGCAGCAACAGTTCTCTGGCGTGATCTTTAGTGATGATCTTACGATGGAGGGTGCATCGATGGCAGGAAGTTACCCAGAACGTGCACAGGCAGCAAAAGAGGCGGGCTGTGATATGGTGCTGGTGTGTAATCAATTTGATAAAGCACTGGAAGTACTTGATTGGGTTGAACAAGAAGCATGGTGTCCAGATCAGCAAAGATTAATGGGGATGTGTTCTCAGCGTCAGTGGGATTTTGGTGAATTAAAGCAGATGGAACGCTGGTGTAATACTCAACAAATAATGTCTAAGCTTATATAGACGTATATAAAGTAATATTTAGCGCAATAACGGTAGAGTGAAGGGGTGATATGGAGCAATTTGATGAGTTTATTAATTTGATGGTTGGCGAAGGGGCAACTCACGATTGGGTGTTGCATGTGTTTATTGTGATTTTTATTACGCTATTGTTGAACTACTTTCTGAAGAAGTTTTTCACTAAGTTGGCGGTACAAGCAAAAAAGACCAAGAATTTGTGGGATGATTCGCTGTTAGAAGCTGGGCGGAAACCTGTTCGTTATTTCGTGTTATTGGTTGGTGTGCGCTTGGTTTTTAAAATCACACAAGAGTTTCAATCAGTTCAAGTCCAGGAAATAGTCAAACCTGTTGTTGGTGTGATGTTTATCGCAATAATAGCCTGGGCGGTAATTCGTTTTATCTCTGAGGCGGAGAAGAATTTAAAAACACCGGGTTATGTCAGTGAACCTTTGGATGAAACAACGGTTACCGCGGTCGCCAAACTACTTCGCTTGTCAGTAATGATTACCGGTGTTTTAGTTGTTTTGCAAACCATGGGGTATAGCGTTTCTGGTGTGTTGGCATTTGGTGGGGTTGGTGGTATTGCTGTTGGTTTTGCGGCGAAGGATTTACTTGCCAATTTCTTTGGCGGTATGATGGTATATATGGATAGGCCTTTTTCCGTTGGTGATTGGGTAAGGTCACCTGATCGTAAAATTGAGGGGACAGTTGAGCATATTGGTTGGCGCTTAACCCGTATTCGTACCTTTGATAAGCGACCTTTATATGTGCCCAATTCAATGTTTACCAGTATTGCCTTAGAGAACCCATCTAGAATGACCCATCGACGAATCTATGAAACGATGGGGCTTCGTTATGATGATGTGAGCCAATTACCTTCTATTATTGATAAGGTAAAACAGATGTTAATTGACCATGAGGAAATTGACCATACGCAGACACTGATTGTGAACTTCAATGCTTATGCTTCCTCTTCGTTGGATTTCTTTGTGTATACCTTCACCAAAACAACCAATTGGGTGAGATTTCATGAAGTGAAGCAAGATGTGCTATTTTTAATTGCAGAGATTGTTGAGCAGCATGGTGCGGAATTTGCCTATCCTACACAAACATTACATATGGCAGGTGAAATACCGCCAGAGTGTATTGACGTTCAAAGTTAGCCTGTCGTTGATTATAATAATAGAAATAAGGAGGCACTATGTCGGTAACACAAGAAGAGATAGATCGTATTTGGAAAGATGCTGATTGTTTATGGTCGAAGGAACAGGTTGAGCGGGCTATAGATACTGTTGCTCAGCAAGTTGAAGAACGGTTAGAAAAATCAAACCCTGTAATCCTATCAGTGATGAAAGGTGGGTTGGTGTTCACCTCAAAATTAATGATGCGCTTAAGTTTTCCCATGGAACTTGATTACATTCATGTTAGCCGTTACGGATTTGGTTTGTCTGGTAACGAGTTGCAATGGAAGGTCACACCTCAAGATACTATCGAAGGTCGAACGGTGTTGATTGTTGATGATATTTTGGATGAGGGCCAGACGTTAGCCTCCATCATTGAAGCTTGTAAAGCTCAAGGCGCCAAAGACGTGCTTTCTGCTGTATTGGTTGATAAAAAACATGACAGAAAAGCTGATCCAGGGTTTAAAGCAGATTTTACTGGGCTGGATATTGAAGATCGGTTTATTTTTGGTTATGGCATGGACTATAAAGGGTATTTACGTAACGCAGCGGGTATCTACGCGGTTAAAGAGGGTTAAATGTTAGCGATTATTGGTGGTTCGGGATTAACTGCCCTAAAGGGGCTAACGTTGCAAGATTCTATCGCTGTAGAAACACCTTACGGCATGCCTTCAGCAAACATTGAAAAGGGCGAGCTTAACGGCTCACCTGTATTTTTTCTGGCGCGACATGGGAAGAATCATAGCTTAACTCCGCATACTGTTAATTATCGAGCCAATATATGGGCGCTGCAATCGCTAGGCGTGACTCGTATTTTGGGGGTAAATGCAGTAGGCGGAATAAACGACAGCATGGGCCCAGAAGTTATCGTCATCCCCGATCAGATTGTAGATTACACTTGGGGGAGGCAGGCCTCGTTTTCGGAAGAGGGTAATGTTATCCATGCGGATTTTACATACCCGTATACAGAGGAACTTCGGCAACAATTATTAGAAGCAGCCTACAAAGTTTCAGTGAGTGTTTGTGATGGGGGTGTTTATGGAGCCACTCAAGGGCCGCGATTAGAAACAGCTGCTGAGATTAATCGATTAGAGAAAGATGGTTGTGATATTGTCGGTATGACCGCAATGCCAGAAGCCATATTGGCAAGGGAGTTAGATATGCAATACGCTAATATTTCTCTCGTTGTAAACATGGCCGCGGGTCGTAGTGTTGGGCTGATAACGATGGATGATATTCGGCGTGTATTGGATGCAGGGATGGGGCAGGTGAGGGTGTTACTGGATGCTGTGGTGTAGCTGTTTCGATGATTAACGGTTGAATTTATATTTTGGGGTAGATAAACTGATAACTGGTTCACATATCAAGGCAGAGTTGTATTTTAAGGGATTATACTTTCTATGGCATATAAAAAAAGGATAATGTACCTTTTCGTTTTTATATTGTTATTGTTGTTTATCTACGTGCTTTCGCTGTGGTTGGTGTCGTCATATAGGATACTTTCTGACGATCCACTGGTATGGGAAGAGCGTATTCAGAGACTTGTTGATAATGAAGTGGAGGGGAGCCTAGAGCCAGGAGTATTACTTTTTGTTGGCAGTTCAAGTATTCGCTTCTTTTATAACCTTGATACTTTTTTTAGTGATAGGGTAGTTGTTAAAAAAGGATTCGGTGGTGCAAAAGTTGCCGATGTTGAATATTATAAAGATGATTTGATTTTCAAGCACAGGCCCGCTGTTTTATGTCTATATTTAGGGGCAAATGACATCTTGTATAGAGATACAGCTGTACCGGTTATTGCAGAAGAATATGAGGGTTTAGTTGAGGGTATATTGGATGGTATACCTCATATTTCAGTTGCGTTAATTGCACTGAGACCAATTAGGGATGTTAGGAATAATAACAAGTTCTCGCAACTAAATGAGCTGATGAAAGCGTATTCGTTATCAAGAGAAAATGTTGTATATTTGGACGCTAATGATGCACTACTGGAAAGTGATGGTTTAGCTGACAGTGCTTTGTTGCAGTTTGATGGGCTTCATTTAAATAAGCTTGGGTATGATGCCTGGGGTAATGCGATGAAAGGTAAGGTTCTGTCACTGTCTGGAAATGATCGTCAGATAATTGCATCTGAATTGGGGCGTGATTGATTAGATCTAACCGTATTAACGCCTGCTTGATGTGTGTTGTTTATTTGAGATGGACTTTGTTAAAGGCGTCAAAAGCGACGTTTGGTTGTGAGGCTATTCTTTCGGTTTTAAATTCGCCCAAGGGGATGATTTGATAGATTGAACATAAAGCAACTCAACTTTGCTTCTTGCCCAGGGCGTTTTTCTTAAAAATTTAAGGCTCGATTTTACGCTTGGGTCATGTGTAAAGCAGCGGATGTTGATTCTATCTCCGAGCTCTTCCCAGCCGTATTGCTCTACCAGAGACTCAACTATGACCTGTAGTGTTTTACCATGTAGTGGGTCGTTAGGTTGGCTCATTGTGTGAGAGCCTTTTGCTGTGAAGGTTGAGTTTTCTGCGTTGCTGTTTGATTTTCTTTATTTGCAGGCAGTTCAGTACTTTTTATCGCTAAGTTTTCTTCTTCTATCTCCGGGGCGGGGGCCTCATAGCTCGTGATTTTAATAACCATGCCGAAAAGAGGGTGGTCTAAATAGTGAAGCTCATTACTTCGCATTCGACGAGATTCATCGATAACTACCGTTCGTATAGCCTCGTAGTGAGTGCTGCTTTCGTTAATATTTAAAGCGCTTAATAACGGGGTTGATGAATTGGAGTCGCCGGAATGGAGGGTTGTTGTGTCGTTTAGGTTTTGCTCGCCAGGTTCATCTGTTTCTGAAGCATAGGTTGAGTCAGTCAGTAAACCTTCAAAAGTGGGGGCGTTTTCAATTGTGGACTCTTCCCACCAAGTATTCGATAGCTCGATCTGTTTGACGTATTCCGACAACCATAGGTTGGATTGTACGTGTAGATAGCGAGATAGACTGATGTTGACGGTACCTTCTAACTCATAATTCCCATCAAACTCTTCACCGGCCTGAATTAGTACTGGGATGGAAGCACTTAGTGCCAAGCCGGGCTGCCGCCAGGTTTTTGTTGTGAGGATTTTATAGGCTTTGCTGTTTCGCAACCTGCGTAACGTTTGTTTGAATTCCCTATCTTCGGTATCGATTGATCGAAAGGCGGTAATCTTAGGAGGCAGTTCTTTATTGTCAAAAAATGCCTTTTCTTCATCAGTAAGCGGCTGCTCATCTGAACTAGGTACATGTATCGATGTAATATGAGTAGGCAATTGTTGAGCTGGTATCGATGGGGCATCAGGGGTATAGGGCTCAAGCTCAATTTCGTCAAAGTTAATGCCATCGTAGCTTTCGTCATCGAGCATTACAGTACGGCGAGGAAATTGAAGGTTAAGCTTGTCTCGATCACGCCATTGTTCGTTTTGAAATCCGGGTGTATTTTGTTTAAAGATGGCAATGTTTACTTCATACCATTGGGTATCTTCTGCCAGAGTCATATCCTCTGTTGCATAGGTATGAGGTATGAAGGCTAAAAGACTGCTGGCAAAGCAGAGCCTTTTTAGAGAAGCGGAGAGAATACTAAAGGGGTTAACATTGCGCATTGTGGTTTACTTCGCCTTCTTTTTAGGAAACAGTCGATTAATCAGTGTATTCACTGCTTCGATCCGCTCATCATGGTTCTCAAGCTCTAGGGTAAATCGTAGTTTGTCTGCCCCTTCAAGTCTGTATGTTTGGGGTTGAGACTGTACTAGTTGAACAATTGTTAAGGGGTCGACATCAGTGCTTGAGCCAAACTCAAGTTTGCCGCCGTTGGGGCCGACATCAATTTTTTCGATGCCGACTTTCTGGGCTAGTAGTTTGAGTTTTGTAACACTGAAAAGGTTCCGTGTCGCGTTGGGTAACGAACCAAAGCGATCTACTAGTTCCACGCGTAATTCATCGAGTTGATTATTCGTTTTTGCGTTGGATATGCGTTTGTACATGATAAGGCGGGTGTGAACATCCGCCAAATAGTCATCAGTAATCAATGCCGGTAGGCGTAAATTGATCTCCGCTCCATGTCGAAGCGGCTTGTCGAGATTAGGTGTTTTTCCTTCTTTTATCGCTTCTATGGCCTGCTCTAACATCTCCATATACAGGGAGAAACCAATGGTATGCATGTTCCCGCTTTGCTCGTCACCTAACAGCTCTCCCGCACCACGGATCTCCATGTCATGGCTAGCAAGGGTGAAACCAGCCCCTAAATCTTGGGCATTTTCAATGGCTTCTAAACGTTTCTTAGCATCACCCGTCATGGATTTAGGATGTGGTGTCATAAGGTAGGCGTAGGCTTGGTGGTGTGATCTGCCCACACGGCCCCGTAATTGGTGTAGCTGAGCGAGGCCGAGTTTATCTGCTCTGTCCATAATAATGGTGTTGGCAGAAGGAATATCGATACCGGTTTCGATGATCGTTGTACAGACCAACACATTGTATCGCTTGTGATAAAACTCAGACATGACGTGTTCGAGTTCTCGCTCCCGCATTTGACCATGGGCAACAATAACCCGTGCTTCGGGGATCATTTCTATGATTTCTTCGGCGCGTTTATCGATGGATTTAACTTCATTGTGTAACAGGTATACTTGGCCACCCCGAAGTAGCTCTCTTAATATTGCCTCCTTCGTGATGGCAGCATTGTCTTGTCGTACAAAGGTTTTAATCGATAAACGTTTTGCCGGCGGAGTGGCGATAATGGATAAATCCCTAATGCCGGACATCGCCATATTGAGTGTTCTTGGGATTGGCGTAGCAGTAAGGGTCAGCATATCAACGTCGGCACGAAGGGCTTTTAGGCGTTCTTTATGGCGTACACCAAAACGGTGCTCTTCATCAACGATAACCAGACCAAGTTCTTTAAATTGGATGTTTTCACTGAGAAGCTTATGAGTGCCAACAACAATATCGACATTACCTTCAGCGATTTTTTTCAACGCTGCGGTTTGCTCTTTGGTAGAGCGAAAGCGAGACAGTACTTCGATATTGATCGGCCAATCGGCAAAGCGGTCTTTGAAGCTCTCATAGTGTTGTTGTGCGAGCAGGGTGGTGGGTACTAATACCGCAACTTGTTTATCGCCTTGTGTTGCAATAAAAGCGGCACGCATGGCTACTTCGGTTTTACCGAAACCAACATCACCGCAGACTAATCTATCCATAGGCTGTATGGACAGCATATCGTTAACCACGGAGTTGATTGCAGTTTGTTGATCTGGGGTTTCCTCAAAGGGGAAGCCTTCTTTAAATAGTTCATAATCAAGTTTGTTAAGCTTGAAGGCGTGGCCTTGTTTGGCTGCACGACGTGCGTATATGTTGAGTAACTCGGCTGCAACGTCATGAAGTTGTTCTGCAGCTTTACGTCTTTCTTTGCTCCACTGATCTGTGCCCAATTTGTGCAATGGAGCGTGGTCTTCATCAGCGCCAGAATAGCGGCTGATGAGGTGTAGCGATGAGACGGGGACATAGAGTTTGGCTTCTTTTGCGTATTCCAGTGCGAGGAATTCTTGAGCCTGGCCATCAATATCAAGAGACTGGAGGCCTTTGTAGCGGCCAACGCCGTGATCAAGATGCACCACTGGGGCATTCATCTTGAGTTCGGTGAGGTTCTTGATGATATTGTCGGATTGGTCGTCGGTTTTCTTTCTGCGACGCGTTTGCATAACCCGCTGGCCAAACAGCTGGCCTTCGGTGATTACTGTGATGGGCGTGTCGTCATCAATGACGAGGCCTTCTGCTAAGGGGCCAACAATAATGGAATGTGGCGCATTATCATTTAAAAAATCGTTCCAAGATGTCGAGTTCTTGGGGTGATTCCTAATGCGCCCCAATAGTTCGAGCAGTGTTTCTTTGCGACCGGCCGATTCAGCGCAAAACAGAATTCGAACGTTCCTGTCTTTGGCTTCTGTTAAAAAGCTTTCCAATTTGGCTAGTGGTTGCTGGGCTTTTGCATCAATATACAGTTCTTGAGGGGTGTCTAGGGGCAGTGAGTAGCGCCCAGGCTTTTCCTCTACAGGCTCGCTTTGAACGGATATTCGCTTAAAGTTTTTCAGCTGCGAAAAGAAATAATCAACCGGTAAGAAAAGGTCTTTGGGGGCGAGTATGGGTTTGATGGTGTCGTGGCGCAGTTCTTCGTAGCGAATATGGCAATCGTGCCAAAAATGGGTGGCAACATCATCGAGCTTTTCAGGGGTGATGATTAAGGTGTTTTTGGGCAAGTAATCGTAGAGTGTTTCGGTATTATCAAAAAATAACGGTAAATAATATTCAATACCCGCAGAGGCAATACCATCATTGATATCTTGATACATGGGGCATGAGCGGTGGTCGACGTCAAAGGCCTCTTTCCAGCGAAGTTTAAATTGAGTGATAGCGTCACTGTTTAGAGGGAACTCTTTGGCAGGCAATAACCTTACGCTATCCATTTTTTCAATGGAACGTTGCGTTTCGGGGTTAAAGGTTCGTAGGGTGTCGATTTCATCGTCAAACAACTCAATCCGATAAGGAACTTCGCTGCCCATTGGGAAGATATCAACAATTGCGCCACGAACAGCAAATTCGCCATGGTCATACACACTGTCGACACACCGATAACCGCTTTCCTCTAACTGAGTGCGCGTGATTTCTATGTCAAATTGCTGGCCTGTGTCGAGAACAAGACTTCGCCCAGTTAAGAATTGGTGCGGGGTGACTCGATGCATTCCTGTGCTTAAAGGGACAACCAGCGTGCCCTTGGTAACCTGGGGTAGGCGGAATAAAGTTGCTAGACGTTGAGACACGATATCTTGGTGAGGAGAGAAGCTGTCGTAGGGCAATGTTTCCCAATCAGGGAAAGATAAAATCTCATGATCTTCTCCGCAAAAGAAGGCCAAATCTTGTTCAATTTGTAGTGCTGTGAAGGTATCGGGGGCGATCACCAATGTTAATCCGTCATGCTGCAAGCTGGCTTCCGCTATACTCCAACTGGTACCGCTGCCCTTTAGGTTTCCCCAGGTTTTGATATCACCAGCTTTGGTGGGGAGTTGTTGTTTAAGGTGCTTAAATAGCTGGCTTTTCTTGTTGCCCATGAAGAAAACTCAATAACGGATGAAGAGGCAGAATTCTACATGGTTTAGAGGCACCTAGAAACCGGCTACGGAATGATAAGCGATGATTTATCAGGCGTTAGTATGATTATTCTAATTAGTCTTGTTAACGTGGCTGAATAGGGTGATTTTTGTTCTTGTTTTAGGGAAGTAAATTGAGGTTTCAAGAGAAAACCTCATAAAGAGAGAGAATGTTATGACCGATAAAAAAGATGATGCCGATAATATTGCAGAGAAAGTGAAAGAATCAGCCAATCAAATATGGCTAGCTGGCCTTGGTGCTTATGCAAAAGCAGAAGAAGAGGGTAGTAAATTATTTGATAACCTTGTACATGATGGCGAAAAGATAGAAACCAAAACACGAGGTTATATCGACAAGGGCTTAGATGTTGCAAAGGATAAGGTAGATGAAGTAAAGGCCAAGGCTACAGGGTCGTGGAATAAAGTTGAAAAAGCTTTCGATTTACGTGTATCAAAGGCGTTAGGTCGGTTAAATATACCAACCCGTAGAGATGTTGATCATCTTGTTGAAAAAATATCTGCGTTAAATGAAGAAATAGAAACGTTAACGCAGAAGGTGAATGAAAAGGCTGAGGCCAAAAAAGCTGAGAAGAAAAGCGTGAAAAAAGAGCAATGATATATTGAAAGTCGGCACTGAATATGCCGGCTTTGTTGTTTCTAGGTTGTGAATAACTTTATTAAATCAGGAAAGTTGTTCACATTAATAAAATCACGTAGAAATAACATAAGCAGGTGTAGGTAACTTATTGATTTAATATGCTATTAATTGTAAGTTATTGATTTTAAAGGGAAAATAAATAGGTCATAAAATGATCAGTTTGTGTGGGGCTTTATAAAATGGGTGTCTGGGGATCTTTTCACCAAGTCATCCACAGACTTTTCCACAGAAATTGTGGATAGTTCTGATCAATATAGTGATCTGTAAAGTAAGTCAATGGGTAATGATCGTTGTCTAAAAATAAAGTGGATATATATGCATCAGTCAGCAAGGGGAGCATCTGATGAAGTTGGATAAAAAGCAAAAAGCTAAAATAGAGGGTCAGCTAGGAGAGTGGTGGTTGAGATGTATTTATGTTTTTGCTCAAAAAATGATTAGCCTGGAGTGTACAAAAGGTGGTCGAGTGTATCCGTCATCACTGTCATTGAAGTTGCTAAAGTTCGTAGCTAACCAAGGGTATGTGCCAGCAAAGATGCAGCTAGGGCAATATTTGTTTGAGTCAGGTATCGCTAAAGCAGATAAGCGTAATGGGTTGGAGTATTTGAGGCAGGCGGCGAAGAGTGAGGAGCCGAGCGCACAATTCTTATTGGGTCAAGCATTCTTGCAAGGTTGTGATGTAGTAACACAAGATAATCAACATGCAGCACATTGGTTGGCATTGGCGGCAGACAGTGGCCATAGTCAAGCGCGACAATTACTTGAGATAATTCAGCAAAATGACGCTAGAATGCGACAACAAGCGTCTACGGCTGGGAGCAATGCTTCTAAACCGAAGAAAACAAAAAGCGCCCTACCTGCATAAATCAAGTAAGAGAGCTCATTAATGACTGACCCCTATATCATTGACGTTGATCAAACCAATATCAATGACGTTTTACAGAAATCAATGCAAACACCCGTGTTATTGAATTTTTATTCAACCATGAGTGAGCCGAGTAACATGTTGTCCCCAGTCTTGGTAACCATCGCAGATGACTATCAAGGAAAGTTTATCCTTGCTCGTGTAGATTCTGATGCAATGCCAGAAATTGCACAGCAACTGGGTGTTCGTGCTACTCCTGCGTTAAAACTTGTCATTAAAGGCCAACTTGCTGGAGAACTGGAAGGTGCCCAGCAGGACGCTGGAGTTCGTCAACTGTTAGAGCCTCATATCGGTGTGGCTGATGCATCGGGACAAGAAGATCCTTTTATTGGGCAAATCCAGCGGGCTGTATCCATGGGGGCATTGGATGAGGCTATTGCTTCTCTAGAGTCTGCGATTACAGAGCAACCGAAAGTAATGGCTTACCAAGCATTATATGCAGACGTGTTAATGGATGCTAAGCGTATTGATGATGCGGCGACGGTTATTAAGAATATGGGTGATGATGCCTTGGTACCGAAGGCAAAGGCTAGGTTGTTTTTTGTTCAGTTGCTGGAGGGCGTTGAATCAGCTGAACATTATCAAGCTCAAATACAAGCTGATGGCGGTGGTAGTGAGTCTCGGTATTACTTAGGGGCTTACCTAGTGATTTCGGGACAAGAAGAGACGGCATTGAATTTACTGTTAAGTGTGATGATGAATGATCGTGAATATAAAGAAGATGGTGCCCGCTTAGCGTTGTTGTCCGCATTTGACTTTATGGGTAAAGATAACCCGTTGACGTCGAAGTATCGTCGAAAATTGTTTGCATTGTTGCATTAGATTGTTGCGTTAAATAGGTGTTTATTTAACGGTAGTTTAAAGGCCGCATTGCTCTATTGTGTGATCATTTCCATTTCTATTCCCATGCCTTGCATGGGAATCTTGCCTTGAATATCTCTTAGTTTTTGTTATACACCCAAATGTACTGTATGAGTTGACCTTGTTTGACTATAGTTTCTATAGACATAGAGCAGTTTCTATAGGTATACAGCGATAGGGTAAATATAGCGATCTTGATGGCAGAGGAAAAAGAGCAGGACATAACGGACTTATTGCATGTTGATGGAGGAAATGCATCTTTTGCTAACGCCTTTCATTTACGTTTTAACGACGCATTGGAGGTACGATATAAACGTATCTATGCGCGCAGAGATCGTCGTTATGTGCGGGCGTTGTTGCTCGTATTGCTGATAAGTTATGTTTTGTATGGGGCGTGCGATTGGTATTTGTTGGGAGGTGGCGTGGCTCCTGTTTGGGCTATTCGTTATTTTGTAGGGACTCCGATACTGGCATTGTTATTGTTTTTTTCTAAAACACGCTGGGTTGAACGTTTTTTACAGGTATTTATTGTTGCTGGTATTTTCACTCTAGTGATTACTACGTTATTAATGGTGAGCCTTGTGGGTGGGGAGTCGGTCCATCTTTACCTTAGTAGCTTGTTGGCGATGATTATGGGGGGGTTAACAGCAACTAGAATTCAATTCAGTTACGCGGCGTTTACGGCAAGTTTGTATATGCTTTTTGCAAGTATTGTTCTGTTGCCCATGGCGCAGATAAACGCACTGATTATGTATTATCTCTTACTGGATTTTGTGGCGGTGTTGCTATGCCTCCTGGCAGTATTTACTTATGAAAAGATGATTCGGCGAGAATTTTTGCAAAAGATCCTAATACAGCGCAAAAATCATGAGTTAAGAAAAGCAAACGAAAAACTGAAAACATTGGTGGATAATGATGCTTTGACTAATATCGCGAACAGGCGTTACTTCGATCAAATATTGGAGCAAGAGTGGCGTAGAGCGAAACGTCGAGGTTATAGTCTTGCGATGCTAATGGTAGATATTGATTATTTTAAGGCATTTAACGATAGCCTGGGGCATTTGGAAGGAGATCGTTGCATACAGCAAGTTGCGCAGGGGCTAGAGGCGTTGGTACGTCGCCCGGGGGATCTTGTCGCGCGATATGGAGGGGAAGAGTTTGCAATAATATTGCCTGCGCTTAATGTAGATGAAGCCGAGAAATTAGCTCAAGCGGTGTGTGGTGCTATTCAAGGGCTGGGAATAGCTCACCCTAATTCTAGTGTGGCCCGCGTGGTAACGGTGAGTGTAGGGGCTGCTGCGATTGTACCTACTACAGGATTCTTTAAAAGGGATCTAATTGCAATGGCTGATGAGGCTCTCTATTTAGCCAAAAGCCAAGGCAGAAATCGCACTGCTAGGGTGATTGTGCCACAATAAGAGTCCTTGCTTGATTTGGATATTTGATGATAACCAACTGTTACCAACAAATGATAGAAATGCCTTCATGATACTGGTATAAACGCTTCTCTCTAAGGGTGTTGGTGTCTTTCACTACTCCCTATCGTTGATATAAAGAGATTGGCAGTGGAAAACAGAAAATACTATCAAGTCGTTGATGAGTTGGCATCGTTACGTAAAGCATCGCCGTTCAACTTACGTTTTTCTCAATTGATGGAATATGAGTTTGAGCAGTCTAATGGGCTTTGGTATCGCGATGCGATTCGAGTTGCAACGCTGTTTGCTGCTGCGCTGCTAGGAGGCGCTCATATTGTTCAGTGGTTGTCAGGGTTGTCAGTTCCCCCGTATGTTGAGTTAGGGAGATTGGGTTCAATTGGCATGCTGATTGCGACTTACGTTTATGTCGCCCGTTCAAAGCGACTCATTTATCAGCACCTTCTTGTTAACCTAAATGCACTTGTCGCAACTCTCGTTATTTTATCGTTCTGCCTCTCCTATCCTGCGCCCTTTAAACATATTTTTTATACCGCCATTGTATTTGTGCAGATTTTTGTGTTTGCATTAATTCGCATGCCGTTTGTTAGTGCATTTTTTGGGGCACTAGTCATTCTTGCGGTATCAAATGCAGCAATTTATTATAGTGGAACGCCTGCAGCTGAGTGGTTTTTTCTGACATTCTTTCTTGTGGCAGGTGGTGTATTGTCCTTGGTTATTTGTTACCGAATGGAGCGAGACGCAAGAGAGAGTCATTTGCAGTCAATGTTGGTCAGTATGGAACGAGATCAATTGAAACTTCAAAATGCACAGTTAAAAGAGCGCTTGTCAGAAGACCCTGTTACTCACCTGCTAAACCGACGTACATTTGAAAACGCAGTGCTGGAAAAATGGAATAGGGCATTTCACAACCGTAAAGAATCTGCACTGGTGGCAATCAGTGTCGAGTCGCTTAAGCAACTCAATCAGATGCGTGGCTCAGAGGCGGGAGATGATTTATTGAAATCTGTAGCTAGGCAGATTAAAAAGATATTGTTTGAATCTGATGACGTGGCAGCGCGTATATCTGGAGGACGTTTTTGTGTGTTGTTGTCAAACGCTTCAACTTCAGAGATTTCTCGACGAATGAAACGTTTGAGAAAGGGGTTGCTATCCATTTCGGTATTACAAGAGGATGACATAAGTAATGCCGGCATACGGATTAGTGTTGCAACGAATGTACTTGTGCCGGATGCCGAGGGGGATTCTCGCGACGCAATTGTACGGGTGATGCGAGATGTTGAACCGATGTTTTTTGTGGACAATGAGCAGGATGCTGATGTTGAAGCATTGCTGGCCAGCTAAGGGTCTCGCGATGATTAAGCGACGAGCTGAGGCTTGCCGCGGGGTGCCTGTATCATGTTGAGCATGCCCGATATGAACGTCGTAATTGCTTTATCCTTAGTTAGGTTTGAAAGGCCGTTGTGTGGATAGTTTTCAAACCAACAGATTGCAAGCGCATGCAGGTTACATGGATCGTCCGGAAATGCACTGAGTTCAGAATGACTGAATTTGAAATCATACGTTGCCCAGGCCATCGCCGTTGAATAGGACAAGTTGGTTACTAATTCTTGCTCAGGGTTCACCAGAAAGGCGCGCTGAGAAGCAAAACCTCGAACGGTGCTGGCGAGGTCGCTATCAAATGCAAGGTGTTTATCCCAGACTTCTCGGTGACTTGTTTTATCGAGCAAGTACAACCCAAAGCGTCGTTCTTGAAGATCTGAGTAAAGCCGATCGCCTAAGTTGGACATGACTAGTGCTGTGCCGAGCAATAACGCCTCAGTTGCGGGTGTCCATTGGTTTAGCTGTGTTAATGTTGGGTGAATAACTGCTTCTTTGAGATCTTGCGAAAAAATTCCCATATTACATCTCTTTTTGCCTGCCCTTATAATTTAGGTTAGTGCATAGCCAAGTAAATGACAGAAAATAATATTGGACATTGCGGTTTTAGCTAAAATAGTGATGTGTGTAGAGAAATCCTGCCTTAAGAAAAGCTCCTAAAAAACCTTCCTTTCCATATTTATCTTAATCCTCTCTTAAGAATCAAGTATTACGATGGTTATCAAGTTATCGAGAGGTTGTTCAAGATGTTGTCAAAATTGCAGTTACACTCATCGTCAGGCGAGATGCCTAATCTTCAGTTTCACAGTGATCAGCGCAAGTTTCAGTTGAGTACGGCTGGGTCAGTTGACGGTCTATCACTGAATAATGGGTTAGTCGATATTGATGGGGCGAGTGCTTTGCGCCAGAAGGCAGAGCAATTTGTCACTAAGCGATTCCGGGCAGAATATGGTGCAACGGTTGAGTACTTTTTAGGACGCCATATTTTGTCTTATGACCAAGGTGAGCTTAAGTCAGTTGTTGGTTATCATATAGCAGATGAAAACCCTTTGTATTTGGAGCAATACCTATCTGCTCCGGTAGAACACGTTATTGCCAGTCGGCGTGATGTGGGTGAACTCATAGATAGGGCGTCTATTGTTGAAGTGGGTAATCTTGCTTCAACCTCCCCTGGAAGTTTCAGACGTTTGATTTTATCGCTGTGTCGATATTTTCATGAAGGTTCATCATCATGGGTTGTTTTCACTTCTACACCACAATTGCTTAATACCTTTAAAAAGTTGGGATTGGAATTAGTGTTTCTTGGCGATGCCCATGAGGGTGACTTGGCAAGAGGTGCGCAAACCGGAGCGGGGAGCGGGGAGGAAAGCTGGGGCAGTTATTATGAGCATAAACCAACGGTAGTCGCTGGAAACATTGGTTATGGACTACAACAGTTATTAGCTAATCCAGTATTAAGGAAATTGCTTGATAGAGCCCCCGTCCCTCATAAGGAGGGGTTCTAATATGATTAACCTTAAGGAAATTGAATTACCTAAAACATCATCGGCGACTCTTCTTATTTGTGCATTGCATCGTCATGCAAAGAAACACCCTAACAAGATAGCGATCCAAACCTTATCGGTGAGCCTAAGTTATTTAGAGTTGTTACAGCAGGTTGTACAGTTAATGGATCAGTTATGTGACTTGGATGTCAGTCGTTTGGCAATACTGGAAGATAATTCACCTGCTTGGGTGATTGCTGATCTGGCTGGGCAAATGATGGGGGCGACAGTAGTGCCCGTCCCATTGTTTTTTTCTCAGGAGCAACAGCAGCACTTAGTGAATCAAAGCGGTGTGCAAGTGGTATTAAGTAGTCAGACATCGTTATTGAGGGGGATAGCTTCTGAAGAACTTACTGATGTTCTAACGTATCCCACTTCATTGGGCTTATCGTTTTATATTATGAAGCTATCGGAGTATGCGACATCGTCGATATCGGTATCAATGCCTTCATCAATAGCACCGTCAAAAAGAATGCCATCAAAAATAACGTATACCTCTGGCTCTACGGGACAACCCAAAGGTGTGTGTTTGGCTCCT
>CAJXZM010000018.1 GCA_913063125.1 uncultured Gammaproteobacteria bacterium
CCGCCGCTCATTTTTAAAACTGGGATTAGTTAGCACCGGTGTATTGGCCAGCGCAAGTATGGTTTCAGGGTTAACAGGCTGTGCTGCGATACCAAAAACCCAAACCGCTTCACCTTTAAAATTACTACGCCCCAAAGATGTTGTAATCCTTGAGTCCCTAGCCCCTATTGTTTTGGCTGACTGTATTCCTGAGAATCCACAACAACGAGCTGTGGCATTAAAACAGCTGATCGAAAGTACTGATGACTTCCTATTTAGTAGCTCGCAATTTAATCACAATGCGTTAGCTGAGTTATTTGACCTTTTGTACCTTCCTCCCACACGGATTGCTTTAGCAGGGGTATGGAATAGCTGGGAAGATGCAAGCGAGAACTCAAAAGAACAATTCCTAACCAGTTGGCGTGACAGCTCCTTTGGTTTGTTTCGAACTGGTTACACCCAGATCACTCAATTGTTAGCCATTTCTTGGTACAAAAACCCGGCTCACTGGGACAACAACATTTATCCAGGCCCACCGCTACATATCGTTTAACGATCAAGTCGCCAGCCCACGCTAATCGCCTGTTCATAAAAGCCTACGTTAGAGTTTATTCACATGATAAAACAAGTAAAAGATATCCCCGACATTATTCAACAGGGTATTCAATCGGGCTGGAAAACATGGAGCGGAAGCCAACTCGCGGAAGACTTAACACTGGAAGCTGATGTGGTGATTATTGGCACCGGTGCTGGCGGAGGCACAGCTGGGGAGATTCTTTCCAAAGCAGGCCTCAAAGTCATTTTGGTAGAAGAGGGACCACTTAAATCCTCTAACAAATTTGATATGCAAGAATCCAGCGCCTATTCCGACCTATACCAAGAAGGCATGGCAAGAGGCAGCAAAGATGGTGCATTCACAATTATGCAAGGGCGCTGTGTCGGTGGCTCTACCACTGTTAACTGGACATCGAGTTTTCGCACGCCGGATGAGACCTTAAACCACTGGACGCAACACCATCACCTAGCGGGCTTTTCTCCAGCAGAAATGGCCCCTTGGTTTGAGATGATGGAAAAACGCTTAAACGTTCACAAATGGAAAAAAGCACCGAATGCCAACAACCAAGTATTAGCAGATGGCTGTGACAAAATGGGCTATAGCTGGAAAACCATTCCTAGGAACGTCAGTGGCTGTTGGGACCTTGGATATTGCGGCACAGGCTGCCCTACCAACGCCAAACAAAGCATGCTGGTCACTACCATTCCAGAAACCTTGAATAATAATGGAGAGCTTGTATTTCGCGCCCAAGCCCGCCGATTATTAGTTAAAGGGGATCGCGTTGAAGGCGTTTTATGCCACGCAATGCATGAAGATGGCGTTACCTACACAGGAAAAAAAATCACCATTAACGCTAAACACACGGTGATGGCCTGTGGTGGTATTAACGGACCAGGCTTATTACTACGCTCTAATATTCCCGACCCAAAAAATCTCATTGGCAAACGAACATTTTTACACCCTGTAACCTTTAGTGTTTCTGAGTTTGAAAATGAAATAGCAGGATATTACGGTGCACCGCAATCGACCTATTCCGATCATTTCCAATGGATTCATGGAGCCACCGGGCCAATTAGTTACAAGTTAGAAGTTAACCCTATGCAACCAGCATTGATGGCGGCAGTGATTATGGGGCATGGAGAGCAACATCGTAAACAGATGACAATGCTTCCGCGTATGAACTCAATGATTGCATTATTACGCGATGGCTTTGATGAACAAAGCCAAGGCGGTTCCATTGAGCTACGTAACGATGATAGCCCTGTTATTGACTATGAATTTAATGATTATCTAAAAGATGGGTTAAAACGGTCTCTCATCACCATGGCTGAAGTACAATTCGCTGGTGGGGCTAAACGGGTTCGCCCTGTTCATACCCGCAGTGACTTCTCGACAACACTGGCAGACGCAAAAAATCAAATCAACCAATTGGATTGTTCACCCAACGCTATTCGTGTTGGCAGTGCTCATGTGATGGGGGGCTGTGCAATGGGAGCTAACGAATCCGAAGGGGTTGTGGACTCCATGGGACAATCATTTCACTTAGACAATTTATCCATCCTGGATGGATCTACCTTCCCCACCAGTATCGGGGCCAACCCGCAATTATCTATTTATGGTATGGTTGCGAAACAAGCCACTGCGCTCGCAAAAACCTTAACATGATGTAAAAATGACTAATAAACCCTCCGTATTATTCCCCGCCCCAGATTTTTCGTGGTCTTTACTTCATCCGAAGCATTGGCTGACCTGGGGTTTAATGGCCATATGGTACTGTATTTCACAACTGCCTTATTCTTGGCAGACCTTTCTCGGCATTAAGCTTGGACACCTCCTGCACAAACTCGGCGGAGCCCGTGTTCGCATTTCAAAAATCAACATAGCAAAATGTTTTCCTGAATACAGCGAACAACAGCAGGCCACACTACTGCGCAAAAACTTTGAATCCGTCGGCATGGGCTTTATTGAAGTGGGCTTAGGTTGGTGGGGACGACAAAAACAGTTTAATCAAATACAAAAAATCAGTGGCCTTGAGCATATCCAGAAGGCGCAAGAAGCGGGCAAGGGTGTATTAGTGATCACAGGGCATTTTACACCTATGGAAGTCGCAGCTCGAATTCTTGGCGAACATACCGCTATTCGCCTTATGTATAAGAAAAATGGCAATGCCGTCTTTGAGTGGATAAGTTCAAAACGGCGAGCTCATTACACGACGGAAATGATTCCTCATAAAGCCGTTCAGCACTTTCTTGATCGACTCAAGATGGGGGATGCCTGCGTATTTTTAGTAGATCAGGATTATCGTTTACGCCACAGTGTTTTTGCTCCTTTCTTTGGAATCCAAACAGCAACCATTAAAAAAACGGCTGAATACGCCAAAAACACTAATGCTGTAACCATTCCCATCCATTACACCCGGCTACCTAACAATGAAGGCTATCAATTACGTGTAGAACCCGCCCTGGAAAATTTCCCAACGGGTGATGCACTTGCCGATGCTACTCGTCTAAATCAGGTAATAGAAACTTTCACACGAGAAGCACCTGAACAATACCTTTGGCAACATCGTCGTTTTAAAAATCGTCCTGAAGGTGAAAAATCATTTTATTAATGGCATTTTATTGATGACAACGCCCCTACTGCTTAACATTGTAAAACGCTTACGCCCTCAGCGTGTTCCTTTTCGTCGTTTAGCTCAACGCTCAGCCGTAGCCATTATTACTCGACAGGGAATGCAGGGTGAAGAAATACTCTTTATTAAGCGTGCCACCCGAGCCGGTGACCCGTGGTCTGGCCACATTGCATTCCCCGGTGGTAAATGGCAGGAAAATGATACATCCACACGTGCGACTGCAATACGAGAAACATTAGAAGAGATCAATCTTGACTTAACAAAGCAAGCGCAATTTACCAGCCGCTCACCAGATCTTGTGACACGCCAGCACAATGCGCTTAAACCAATGATTGTAACACCCTACCAATTTCAATTAACGGACCCAAATAGCGTTTTAACACCCAATCATGAAGTAGCTAGCACATTGTGGATTTCAGTAGATTTCTTACGCAATAAAAACAATCAATCCACATTTGCATGGATACCATTTCCTCGACTTAAATCAGCGCTTTCGTTAAATATTTCATGCATTTATTATGAAAAAAATGGCCATAAACATAAAGTATGGGGACTTACCTATCGCATGTTAATGGATTACTTAGACGCTTCCACATCCGATACATTCAAATCCACAGAAAAGTAAAAAATAGATCCTTTACCCTCTTCTGACTCTACCCACACCTTTCCACCCATAAGCTGAGCCAACCTGTAACAAACAGCCAATCCCAAACCTGTACCACCATGCTCTCGCGTTTCAAATGACGCACACTGAGTAAAAGGTTCAAAGATTTCCTTTATTTTTTCCTGACAAACACCTATACCTGAGTCTTTAACAGAAAATACTATCTTCTCCTTTTCATCAGATATCACTGACAACAATACCTCACCCTTCTCCGTAAATTTAATTGCATTAGACAAAAAATTACTTAATATCTGAGATATCCTGAGTTTATCCGCGCGGATAGTTTCAACATCCAATGCCTCAACATCAAGACGTAATACGATATCCTTTTCATTCGCTTTATCGGAAAACGCAACTATTTGAGATTGCATTAAGTCTAATATCAAAAATGGATATACATCTAACCCTAACTTTCCTGCCTCCATTTTCGAATAGTCCAATATGTCATTTATTATTTCCAATAACGAATCAGCAGAGTCCGACACTGTCGCTAATGCTCCTTTCTGCCGTTCCGTAAGATTATCACCATTATTGAGAACCCGCTTCGTAAAGCCAATAATTGAATTCATTGGTGTACGGATTTCATGACTCATAATCGACAAAAAATCATTCTTTGCAGCGTTAGCCCTTTCTGCTGTACCCTTTGCTAGCAGCATTCTCTGTTCATTTATTCTTCGAGAGACACCAACTCCCAAAGTATGACCAACTCGATCCAACAAGTGTATGCTTTTCCCATCATTTTCCACTTCTTCATCAAGGAGAATACAAACAAAACCAATCACCCTATCTAACTGCAGGATCGGAATAACATAACCACCAAAAAAATCTTCTTTATCATACGATAAACAAGGAATCTGCATATCATAGTAGGCGCAGTCTTCTACAAGAACAGCTTGAATCCATTCATGAGACACAGCCATTTCCTTTGGCATACTTATACGGTTTGAGACTTCATCCATAACCATCAACGTATCAAATTTGTCTTTTGATTCATTCCTCAGAAAAGCAAACGATTGCCTACACTTTGATAACCAAAGTACATTATCAAAAAGATAGAATATGGTACTTTTTAAATATTCGACTTGATCTGTATCTTCCAACGCTTTTACCAGAAGATTGGATATCATTTTTTCATCGCCAGCTAATTTAGATAAGTCGCTTGTAACTATTCTCACCCTATCAGCCAGGTTATTGTTAAGTGCCTCAATTTTCTTATTGTATGTCACTACATCCTCATGGCGATTCCTAACGTTAGTTAACAATATTACAAATGCATCAACCAACGCATTAATTTCTTTGCTTCCAGATATTGATACTTCAGCCCCTCCATCACTCTCCAGGGCCTCATCCACCTGCTTCGTTAACATCTTCAACGGCCTGGTTAACGCAAGGGTAATAGTCACAGAAAATATCACGCCAACCATAATGATAAAAACTGAGATGATAAATATGCTATCTCTAAGTGTATTTGCTTTTTTCTGAATATCCTTATATTCAACCTCCATAATAATACCAATAAAGGATGATTTGTTTTTACCAATAAAAATACGTCTTATGATATAAAGAACATCATGCTCATCACCAAAATATATATTATCTCGTCCATTTAACACCCCCCTCCAAACATTGGGATGCTGAATATCAAAACCATTCTTAACGCCAAATTCAAAACCCCACTCACGTGTTTCATCAGTATGACTAATAATCCCCCCTGATGCATTCACCATTGCCATTTTGAAAATATCACTTTCATCTAATTGACGAATTAATTTTTTAGCATCTACATTAATCACAATCAATCCAAAAAGTTTTTTCTCTTCGTCAGACCCTCTATAAATAGGAACAACAATACGCTGCGTTGGTACCCATGGCTTTTGAATAAAACCGTGCTCCCGATTAAGCGTAATAGGTGAGACGTATACATGTAGGCCTTTCAGCTTTTTTCCTTCAATAAAATATTGTTTTCCCCCTTTAAACTGCAACTCTTCTTCTTCAACGTTAACAATATCATTTCCTTCACGGTCAACACGCACCACCTCCTTCCCTGTTTCAACTGAGATAACCCGTATTTGCAAATAGTCTTTTGTTTTTAGCATCGTACTAAACGTATGCTCCACCTCATGTAGCCATCTATTTACCTCATTTTCAGAGCCCTCTCTATTGGCCAGTACGTCAATTAACCTCTGTACTTCGTCGAGCTGAGCAATAAGACGAGCATCTTTTACTACCTCATCGATAGAGTACTGAATACGATTGGATTGCCTCTCCATGCTCTCTTTTAATGTCAGAATCGCACCATCTAACAGTAACTGTTTAGACGTTACATAGGAGTACCAACCAGATAGCATCAAGCCTACCAGCAGTGTTAATGCAGTACTAAGAACCAATGGCACAACAATAGGTAATGATTTTCGTTTTTTAATGGTACCCCCTTCAATAAATCACCTTTATTAACTATAGCTAATAAACGGGCTTTCACTAGTCATTTTTCAAACCATATTATTGTTTAATTTCAATAGGTTATTGAATACAAAGCATCCTGAATTACCAAGATTTCGAATCTCTGTTACAGCATCAATCCGTTGAGTTTTCCAACTCTACAGTCAGCAATAAAAAATCCACTGAATCGCAGCGTGAACAAATACAAACGATTACTAGTATTAGCGAAGTCACCCAATTCGCCATATGAGAACAGCGCGGTATTGCTGAACAAACCAACTTGCTAGCCCTCAATGCGGTAATTAGAGCGGTCCAAGCAGGGATGGAAGGGTAAAGGAAAACATGACCAATAGTCCTGATGTTGCCAAACAATGTTTAGGGCAATACATCAACAGGTTGAAGGGTATAGCGTTTAATATTTATCGAATAACGTCAATCATTCAACTTATCCAACTTATCCAACTTATCCAACTTACTTCAAGAGTTCTTAACCAGGCCGACCATCCACTCGCGGATAAATTAGTACAGGTATATACACCAATAAAAATAGTATAAATACAACACACCATAAGATACCTGATACCGCCACTGCCAACTGATATAAATCCGAACTCGCCAACGGTACAAAAACGCGAATCAGCGTTGCTACATTTATTAACACGAACGCCAGCTTAATGGCAGTTGCAATTTTCAATGGTCGGCCCGTATGACCTAACGATACACGTGACATCATACCTAACGTTACACCACCAATTAACCCCACCGTTAATGCATGTAACCCGGGTTGTCCTAACAACGGCATAAAACTTTCCATGCCCAACAACACTAGCCCAACAATAAACCAGGCATAGGATAAATGCAGCACCCACAACAATGGCTCTCCCCATATTCGCGAAGTATACCAACCTTTTAACTTCACACTATGAATAACCCCCGTTACTAAAGCAACAACGCCAACAACCATACTTTCCTGACCAAGGAATCCATAGGACACCGCGAACATCGCGACAGATACGATTGACAGCTTATTTACGCTATCCCTCATCGTTGCTTTAAAACCTCGTAAGCCTGCTTGCGTAAAAAAAGGAATGACCCGACCACCAATCACACCCACAATCAGCACGACAATACCCAGTGCCATACGCTCACCAATTTTCCCAACACCATCAAAACCTGCCTGCGCATCCATGTGCATCAATACATTGGCAATAGTAAATAGCAGAAATACCGGAATAAAAAATAGATTACGCTTATTTTTACTTTTTATTACTGCACGCCCAACAACAAACCCTACGCAAGGCAAAAATACAATATCCACCCCTGCAATCAACCATACCGGTATAAATGCCTGACAAAATGGCAAGACTCTTCCCAAACACCACAATACAACCAGCGCTATTAACAACCTATTCTTAGGCATTTTCTGCCCAGTCCAATTACCCACGGCGGTTAATAAAAAACCCGCAATAACCGCCACTGCATAGCCAAAAATCATCTCATGGCCGTGCCACATTAATGGGCCATAATAACTAGCATAGGTCGGCAACCCGAAGTATACGCCAACCCACGACATCACCAATACGAGAGCACTTAAGCCTGCCAGCAAAAAGAAAGGTCGAAAGCCCAGTTCAAATAAGGCGTATTTTCCCGTATAGGGCTCTTCAATATTTAGCGATTGCACAACATTATTTCTCCGATCAACAAAGTCTCATCACTATGCTTACAATGAAACAGTATATTAGCAATCACTTTAAAATTAATTGATTTTGAACAAGCGCAACGACATCACGAGTATCTTAACAGGCCAAAACTCACCTCTGAATCCTTTCTAGCTATACATCAGAGCAACCCAAACTCTAGCCCAACACCCCAAACTGTGCGACAATTCACACTTTTACAGCACTAACACGTCACCAATTACGTTGCGTGGAACAATGTAGAGACCGCAATGAATACCGTACACGCTATTGATATACCACAACTGATTGTTCTGAATCCACCATTGCAGGGCCATAAAATCCCCCTAACAGACCTTGACGATTCCCAGCACTACCAATTCAAGCATACCGACAAGCTCCGCTATCTAGCCCATCTATTGCCTTCTCAACAGCAGGATATGGCCTTTATACTCAGTGATGCACAATGGATGGTCACCTCATCATGCAAGTACCTCCATGTTAACAACGAACCTGTATACACTGCTATTCTTGAAGACGGAGACATCATCCAGTATGGGAAATTAAGGTGCCGATTTCATTCTAGTCAACGTAAAAACAATCTACACGTTGTCATACCAGTAAAACGAAAACGTACCGTAGCGATTAGCGCTGCAGCCGCCCTAGGGGTTATTGCTGCAGCAACCTCTTACATCGCTCTTACCTAAAACAAAGCACTTTTCATCACTATTAGCGATCAAACATTTTGACTTGCTAAATACTCGTCATAAGTTCCCCGGAAGTCAACGATACCTTTTGGTGTTATTTCGATAATACGTGTAGCTAGTGACGACACAAACTCACGATCATGACTAACAAACATTAGTGTGCCGGGATAATTTTCCAAAGCCAGGTTTAACGCTTCAATGGACTCCATATCCATATGATTGGTAGGCTCATCCATCATCAGAACATTTGGGCGTTGTAACATGATTTTTCCGAACAACATACGGCCCTGCTCACCACCAGAAATAATCTTCACTGATTTATCAATATCGTTTTGGGAAAACAACAAACGCCCGAGAGTACCCCGAATAACTTGCTCGTCATCTTCCTCTTGACCCCATTGCGCCATCCATTCGACTAGCGGTAAATCTTCTTCAAAATCAACAGCATGGTCCTGGGCATAGTACCCAATGTCTGTATTTTCAGACCACTTAACACTTCCTTCAGTAGGCTCAAGGTTTTGTACCAAACAACGCAATAATGTGGTTTTTCCCACACCGTTAGCACCAATGATCGCTACCCGTTCTCCCACCTCAACCATAAGGTTTAAGCCAGAAAATAACGTTTCATCATAACTTTTCCCCAAACCCTCTACTTCAACCGCTAATCGATGTAGCTTCTTATCTTGCTCAAATCGAATAAAAGGACTCTTTCGACTTGAAGGTTTAACATCCGCCAATTTAATTTTATCAATTTGCTTGGCTCGAGAAGTAGCTTGCTTAGACTTCGATGCGTTGGCAGAAAAGCGGCTTACGAAAGATTTCAGTTCGGCAATTTGAGCCTTTTTCTTTGCGTTATCCGTTTGCAGTCTCTCTGCAGCCTGAGTTGCCGCGGTCATATACTCATCATAGGAACCAGGAAACATACGAATTTCTCCGTAATCCAAATCTGCCATATGGGTACAAACACTGTTTAGGAAGTGACGATCATGAGAAATGATAATCATGGTGCAATTACGTTCGTTTAACACTGTTTCCAACCAACGAATGGTACTGATATCCAGGTTGTTTGTTGGCTCATCAAGCAACATAATATCAGGATCAGAGAACAATACCTGTGCCAGCAAAACGCGTAATTTCCAACCCGGCGCAACCTCGCTCATCAGCCCGTAGTGCTGATCAACAGGAATACCCACACCCAGTAATAACTCACCGGCACGAGCCTCTGCACTATAGCCATCCATTTCAGCAAACTCTCCTTCTAAATCTGCTGCACGAAGACCATCTTCTTCTGTCATATCAGGATTATCATAAATCGCATCACGCTCTGATTTAACCGACCATAGTTCCTCATGACCCATAATCACCGTATCAATGACTGCAAACTCTTCAAAAGCAAACTGATCTTGCTTCAGTTTACCAATACGCTCATTGGGATCTTTCGAGACATTTCCAGACGATGCCTCCAAATCTTCGCCCAATATCTTCATAAATGTCGATTTACCACAGCCATTGGCACCAATCAGGCCATAACGGTTTTTATTACCGAATTTAACTGAGACATTTTCAAACAGCGGCTTAGCGCCAAATTGCATGGTGATATTCGCGGTAGTAAGCAATGTAATATTCCGAATTAAATTAGCTAAAACACCGCATTCACAGAAAAAGAGAGAGGCGGCAAAAGGTGGCGCGCATTATGCCACACAATATGCGGGAGACGAAATCAAGCGAAAAGATCTAGCCTGGAGGTTAACGCTTACTAACTTAGGGGGTTTTTAGGCTTCCACCCTTCTCTGTCACACGATTCATGTCTTTCAAAATGCCATTACTGATATTGTATATCCAACCTTGATCATGACCCCCATCGCCGCCTGGAAGCAAGTTAACCATTTGATTTGCAGACACCCCACTATCAGAACAGCCTATCCAAAGGTACTCTGGGGTTTGAATACCCGAAGACATCGTAGAAAAACATTCGATTCATTTTTTACAACAAAAGACACTAAAACAAACTCCACCCCTTATCTTCTTCAGTGCTTACCTCTTTCCTTGATAGCTCTGAGAGAGTCAATATTTGCGATTGCAATTGATTCAACTCTTCTTTACGTTCCTTCGCTAACTGCTTCCAAATTTCATTTTTTTGTGCACCATCAATTTCTTTGCCTTTAAACTGCGCCACGTTCGCTTGTAACAGCTTGATTTCGGAGTTTAACGTTGCTTGTGCTGACGCGGATAACCTCTGTAGTTTTCGCAATTGGCTATCTTGCTTTTGAATGGTTGCTTCTAACATAACTTGTTTCTGTACCGCATTATGTTTTAGCCCATCGATACTTGATTCTAATCCTGCAATTTTGACATTAGCCAATTGCAACTCACTTAACAGCCCTTCATATTTTTTCTCTTTCGCGTCGAGGCTTAGTTCCAATGTATCCACATCAGATATTGCATTATGATACTGTGTTTCAAAATTAGCTGTTTCCACACTCGTTTTCACGACCAAAACCAACAAGACAATGGCAGCGATAGATATCATATTGCCCCAAGAGAAAAAATGAACCCAAGAACGCTGCCTACCTATATCCGATGACACTCCAGTATCGGCATAATTTTTTTCACTCTCAATAATGTCTTCGTCATGCCGGCGATTCGAAAAACGCCCCGTTGTAACATCTTCGATATCTTCTGATTTTTTCAGCGACCCAATCAAAGGCAACTGATATAAACTTTTTGCAGTACTTGTAAACGAGTGCGACATTGCCTTAAGCGCTTCTCGCTCTGCAAGAATAATATCTTTTAGCGATTCAGCATTTCGCTTGGCATCACCCGCCACCTTATCTTGCATAACAGAAACAACGCTGGTAATAAGGCTTTGCTGATTGGCAGATAATCGACCAAAAGTTCCGTGTTTTTTTACTTGTGAATGACGAAGCATCTCATCGATAGTGTTCTCATCGGAGCTATTACCATCGGAACGGCTTGTATTCCCATCACCTTTTAATGCACCACTGATCCATTGGTCGACTTTTGAAACTGCTAACCCCTGCCTTACGGACAATTCTTTTGACCCCACAATACAACCCCTTATTACTATAAGTACATACCTTGCGCATAGTACTACTGCCTCCAGGGTTGTAAAAGCAATGAATTACCTTTCCTTATAAAATATTAAGCACTCCAGAATAACAAAAACAAATTAGCACATTAATTGCCCAATTTATTGTTATTCTGGAACAAGCATCACGCATTGTTATCTTGCATTAGAATTTTTGAAAGCTCTCTTATCCGAAGCGCTCCTTAACATAGAGGCCACTGGTATGAATAGATAGATAGTGAAACCTATCAAAAAGGTAAAATTGGATGTTTATCTAAACTAGCTTGATCCGGCCACAACTCAGAAAAGCGAATTAAGCCGGGATCAAAAGGGTCTTCTGCTACATCGTAGGCAACACACCTATCACTTTTATACGTTGTTTCGACCAGTATTTTCAAATGAGGTCAAACCTCTGCGACACGATTTGGTGGAAACCTAAGTGAGCCAAATACCGCTACTTTTTCTTTCATTGTGCTTCTTTACTATTAGTTCCTGTTATCCAAGGTGTTAAAAAGACCTATCGTTGCAAGGACCTTAATTGGTGGATACTAACCAATCTATTGAATTTTATCTGTAGGATATGCCTTTTAGGACACTACAAAGGTACTTCCATTTTAAAATATGCAACACCTGCTTTATAAAAACGATCACTGCACTTATACATTTCAAAACGCTTATAAAACCCCAAAGCAGACTCCCTAGCGTCACACCAAAAAACTTTCGTCTGATTATTTTTTAGATCTCGAATGACAAAATCTAACATTTTGGAACCGATGCCTTGGTTTTGAAAACGAACATCGGTAGCAAATTTTCTTAAGCGAGCTTTTTCTGCTTTTAGATAAATAGAAGCAACGCAAATAAGCTCGTTATTGATGAATGCACCAAAATGCAAACCCTCCTCATCACCATCAACCTTGCAAAAATCAGGAGGCTCATTTGGCCATAAAACTTTATGGCGTAGAGGAATAGTCTCTTTCCAGTGAATACTTTTAATTTCCATATATTTAGCGGAACCTCCAGTTGCATATAACATCAAGATGAGTAGCGCTACGAGGGAGTGTCGGGCGACCAACGGGAGTGGAATCCATGTTCTTGTTATACATCTACTCTATTTACCTGAAGTCGCTTAATTTTCTTGTTACATGCCAGCCAGTGGCACACCAATTTTGGGATAAGCCGACTCTTTTATGTAATCCATAATTAAGCTTGTATCCAGTTCAACAAAGAACTCAATTATTTTCTTAAGCTCTCCGGTTACTCTATTTGCAATTTCTATTCTAATATCTGGATCGTCTTCTGGCACATTGTCATGGATTAAGACGCATAATGTTGCAAGTAAAGTCGACTTCTTTGAAGCTAAAGTTTTGTTTGAGTCTAAAAATCCCTATAAGCTCAATGTTATCTTCCCCTGCTAGGCAGATGTCCTCAACTTGCTCATAGAACATAAGTAAATCATCTTTTTCCAATAATTCCATAAGCTCCCACGTTGGATCAGGAAGAGCTACACCACTACTTGTGGTTTCCTGGCTTCCACATTTCGGGCAGGCGGCTGTCCATTTACGCCGCTCCTCGAATGCTGCCACTTATTATGGTTGAATCTCATTTTCTTTCATTTTCTGTCGATAGTTCTTAACAAGTAAAACTAATATTTGTGTTTCTTGTATTTTATAAACTACTCGATAACTTCCTTGTACGATTTCACGAATATCATTTCGCTTGATCTCCGAAACCACTCTTCCACTTTGCGAAAAATCAATCCATCGATCTACTGAATCAAATATTCCTTCAACCCATCGTTCAGCAGCACTTGGTTTATCTAGAGTTATATAAGCAGCAATATCTCGAGCCTGGTCAACTGCCAAAGGAGACCAAATGATTTTCAACAATGGATTCCCTTCATAGCGATTGATTTCGCCTCTTCATGAGAGATACCTCGCCCTTCATTGATTTGTGACTCTGCTTTATAGATTTCCTCAAGCATCTCTAGACGAGCTTGCATCGCTTCAAATTCGCCAACATCAGCCAAAACAGCCACACCTTTGCCGTGCTGCGTTATGATTAAAGGCCTTTTAGTTTCAGTAACTTGCTGAACATATGAGCTTACACCTGCTCTGAAATCAGAGAGAGCACGAATATCTTCATTTGGATTGATTCTTTGCATGACAGCCCCCTTTGTACGTAATTACGTACAATTTAGCACTTTCTTGGGGAGATCGCCAACTTTTGGACATGCTGTAAGAATCGACGAAGACATTCCTGTCCCGTAAGCCGCATGGCTTTCTTTGGACCAGGCGCCCGCTGCACCAATACACGCACGTGAATATGTTGACCCAACTTCTGGCCTCAGCTATGCAGAACAGCGGCCATGCTAAGGCTACCCATGATCACTGCTCAGAAAGTCAATGAGACGGCTTTGCCCATTTTGATTACTCGATCAACAATCATTCAGCATCATAAGAAATACCCTACAAATAAAGTTATTAAGATATGATAACATCCCCGCATTTACCTCATACCGACTAAGTAAGTAGAGATGCTGTGCTCAACCGCTACGATCGCTATACCTTACAAACAATTAACACCGGAAAACAAATGAATTTCTTAAAAGTTTTTATATTGCTAATAATTTCTTCCAACTTACATGCTGAAGAAACCAAGATTGAAGACATCTACAGATTAAACAATATTGGCGGTTCAATACTCATTGAGTCAGCCGATGGTAAAGTGAGCTATCAATATAACGTTAATAATGAAGAGAGTTTTATACCAGCCTCTACGTTTAAAATACCCAATACGCTTATTATATTAGAAGAAGGTCTGATCAAAGGTCAATTGGAAGTAATAGAGTGGGATGGTAAAGAGCGAGAATACGCGTCATGGAATAAAGATCAAACCCTTAAAAGTGCCTTTCAATATTCGTGCGTATGGTGCTATCAGCGTTATGCAAGGCAAGTAGGTAACGAAAAATATCTCGAATATTTGCGCAAGTTTGATTATGGGAACTTCTCAACTGGTAGAGATATTTCTCGTTTTTGGTTAGATGGCGAACTCAGAATTTCAGTTAAGGATCAAATCAATTTTTTACGTAAAGTCCATGCCGAAGAGTTGCCAATACAAAAGTCCCATATTAAAACGCTGAAGAATATAATGATGTCAGAAGAGCATAAAAACTACAAAATGTGGTCAAAAACGGGATGGTCAGGAGAAGACGGTTGGTTTGTAGGCTATATACTCATTAACGATCATACTTGGTTTTTTGCTAATCATATTGAAATACATAAAAAATCAGATTTGAAATTTCGAAAGAAACTCACAATGGAGACACTTAAGGTTCTAAAAATTATTCCGTAAGGGTTTGTATTTTAAGTCAATAATTTTTGATCCAGTCGTTACCCTGCACCCTATTGTTGATTCCAGGACGGAACATGTAGGGTGCGTCTGGTAACGATTTTATCTGTTCGTGTATGGAGGGCAAACTATGATTACAGCAAAACATGCAGCTAACGAACTGCACTATGTCATTTAATTCTCGCTCTCTTAACCAATCTGACGTAGCCAGTGTTCCAATTCATCTGCACCACCAATATTCTCGCCATTTACAAACACCTGCGGCGTAGTACCTGCACCACTAACCGCTACCAATGAACTGTAACTAACACCACCTACACCCAATTTGATCTCTTCGTAACCAAGGCCCTTACTCAAAAGCGCCTGTTTTGCACGACTGCAATGGGAACACCCAGCTTTACTAAACAAGGTTATTCTAGGAGGCTGTACAGCATCCGGGGCTACATGTCGCAGCATTGTATCTGCATCAGATACCTGAAACGGGTCGCCTGGCACATCCGGTTCAATAAACATTTTTTCTATTACGCCATCATTCACAAGCATACTGTAACGCCAGCTACGCTGACCAAAACCTAGATCATCTTTGTTGACCAACATACCCATACCTTCAGAGAACACACCGTTTCCATCAGGAATAAAACGGATGTTGGCAGCGTCTTGGTTTTCTTTCCACGCATCCATAACAAAGGCATCATTAACACTTAGACAAACAATTTCATCGACACCATGCTCACGAAATACAGCAGACAATTCATTATAACGAGGAAGGTGAGTAGATGAGCACGTTGGTGTAAATGCTCCCGGTAAAGCAAACACAATCACTTTCTTCTGGGAGAAAATAGTTTCCGTGGAAACATCTAACCAATCATTATTCTCTCGGGTATGAAAAACAACAGCAGGTACGGCTTGACCTTCTTTATTCTCTAACATTGGATAATCTCCATGGGCTTGTTACTCATTATGTTGTTATCACGGTGTTAACCGCGATTCATAAGCAGTATGCAACGCCCAGAGAGATAGTTAAAATCATTCTTATTTATACTATTGATAGTTTATATCAATCAATAGAGGCAATTTGAAGCACCTATCAACGACATCTAACAACTATCCTTCTGTTTACCCATTATTTTTCTTTATTGGTCTAAACCAGTGCGCCCAGCCTACCAGGGCATCAACACCACGGGTTTGAATCCACACTTTACCTTGCCCACTAAAACGACAAACAAACCCTTCACCAGAGAAAAACAATGATTTATAACCTCCCACCTTGGTGATCTTATAATCCAGGCCTTCGGTAAATCCGACAATATTTCCAGTATCGACGACATAATCTTCCGTGATATCAATTTCAATAATAGCACCATAGGTGTTAAACCAAAGATCACCAACACCACTACAACGGATCAAAAATAGACTTTCACCCGAGAAAAAACCTTTCGTTAACCCCTGCCACTTGGTTTCAACATTGACATCATTTGAGCAAGCAACAAATGCCGAGTTTTGCAGAAATATCGTTTGATTATCTAAATACTGATGACTTAGATCTCCTGGAGCACCAGGGGCGATGCCAATTTCACCAGGAGCACCTTCCGCCGTAAATTCATTAATAAATATCGATTCCCCCGTCACCATTCGACCAATACCACCTTTAAATTTAGTTTTCATTTGAAGGTTAGTATCCATTGTTGCCATCGCGGAAGATTCGACTTTAATCATTTCGTTTGCTGGCAACTGAACCGTTACAAAACCATAGTCAGGGTCACCCTCTATTGTAAAGTTCAACCCACGAAACGCCTTCTCTTCCGACTCTTCCAACGCGTCTGGTATCGTATTTTCTACTGCTCTTACTGTTTCGTTGACTGCTGTGTTTTCAACCGCACTTTCTATCACGCTTTCTACTGGGGCATTATATTCATTTTCTATTGAAGGCTTTGTTTCGTTTTCTACCACATTCGCAGCTCTATTAGCAGCATCGTTCTCCCTTGCACTGGAAATAACAATACACTCAACACCAATACCAATAAGCGCTTCTTTGAATTGATCCGCTTTTTCTAGAGAAATATCTTTTTTAATCGCAATGGGTGCTTTTTTAAATGTATTCTCAGTCTGAATTAGAGAGATAGAAAACAATTTTGAAAATGCAGATATTGCGTCTTCTCGCTGTTGATATTCGCTGATTTCACCGGTAATTTTTACAGTATACGTTTCCATATTCTTGTCCTTGGTACAATTTTGTTAATACAATCTTTTTTGATACAGCGTCATTGCTATAATTTTTCTACTACAGCCTCTCAGTATAATTTCACTACTATACCTTTAACCGACCCCGTACCACTTAACCCTCAGCTTTACGCTTTACGCTCGACGCTCTCGTAAACTGCTCGCCATCACGCGTCCAAAACTACGAGGATTATGAGATTGACACCAAACCGTTCCTTTTCCGGAAAACTTACATACCAGTCCTTCACCACCTAATATTGATTGAATCCAACTGCTTCCCGCTTTAGTAATAGAAAAATCCAACGTTTCATTAAATGCTACAATGTGCCCACTATCAACAATATATTCACCATCAACTTCAACGGGGTAAATAGCACCAAAGGAGCTAACGATCACTTTTCCTTTACCACTTAGATTGACCCAAAAAACACTTTCCCCTGAAAATATTGACTTAAACCCCTGCCAACCTAGATCAATGTCGATAGCGTCCTCACAAGCCAAGAAGGAACTACCTTGCACAATAAGATTTTCACTATCCAAATCTAACGCAAACATATCACCCGACAACGCCGTACCCAACCACACCTCACCGGCACCTTTTAAAGGTTCAAAATGGTTAAGGAACAAGGATTCCCCTGCTATTTTACGTTTAATCGCTTTTAATATACCTCCACTTCCCTTTTTATGGGTTGTTGTAGTGATATCCATATTACCACTCATGGCTATCATCGCGCCGGATTCAGCAGTACAGGTTTCGCCCTGCTGCAGCGTTACTTTGGCGGCGGTATTTCCTGGCTGATGTACAAATTCTACTTGCATCGTTATTGTCCTTTCTACCAATACATATGATCTATTAAATCTCAAAACCCAAAATTCATTAAGATTTGAGACTTACCAGAACTTGGGGTTCAACCAACTGGTTAAGCCAGAAATACTACGTGTCTGAATAACTATTTTCCCTTTTCCTTCAACACGCGTAACCAAACCTTCGCCACCAAAGAAACTTGAAAAAATACCACCCGCCAACTGTAACTTCAGTTTTATGGATGGCTCATAAGCCACTAGATGACTGCTATCTACAATGTATTCCCCATCAATTTCTTTTTCCACTAACGCCCCATAAGCGCCATACCACACTGTACCTTCACCACTCACGACCATACGAAACAAACCCTCTCGAGCGATCAATGATGTAAACCCCGCCCAATTCAAGCCCATCTTTACGCCATCAGTACACGCCAGAAAAGCACCCGGCTGCAAATACAACATATCACCACTAAGTTCTACACTTCGTATTTCGCCCGGTGTCGGCTGCACTATCGTTAACTGACGATTGCCATTCGTATTATTGGAAAATTGACTGATAAAAAGGGTTTCTCCTCCGAGAAATTTTCGAAGAATACCCTTCACAAACCCGCCATTCAACTGCGCCGTTAAATCCAAGTCAGCAGACATACTGGACATCGCGTCGGATTCCGTTGTCAGCACTTCTTCCGGCTCAAGTTCCACATCAATATATGAAAAGGCTTTGCTGCCTTTGATTTCAGTTTTCATAGTATTCCTCTTACTCTAAGCTTAAATAGATTCGGCTGGCTGTACTAATTTTTTAGATACTACAAAGTTCTTCACAGCAACTTTCAGCGCATCAAATTTCTCAACAAACACTAAATACGGCACATCTTGGTTTTTACTATTTTTTTCTACTAACGACAAAATGTAGGCAATTCGATCTTCCGTCGCCGGGTGTGTACTTAACAAACCTTCTGCTGCAATCATTAACTCTCGAGTTGTTTCATCTTCCACTTTCTCTAACTGCTTTTCCTGCTCTGCCATTAGCTTTTCAAAAAAACTAGCCAGACCTTTTGGGTCTATGTTCGCCCGGACCAGTAATTCATAACCTTTTTCGTCCGCTTCTCGCTCAAACCCTCGGGAAAACTGTTGATTTAACAATAAGGGGGCGGCATCAGCAATCATTGCTAACAATCCACTGACATCGCCCAACAATAGGTCAATACTCAAATAGACACTCGCCGCACTAATAATATTGCGTACACTGTGCTGTTCCGTAACATGAGACAATTCATGGGCTAACACCCCCAACATTTCATCTGCGGAATCTGCTGCCAAAATCAGCCCACTATTGATCACCACAAAACCACCGGGTAATGCAAACGCGTTAATTTCAGAGTCATTAACAATAGAGAATTGCGGCGTAAACCGAGGGTTATCCAAAGCCACGAGTAAAGGATCAATGATTGGCAGAAGGTACTTTTTGGTCCCCTCCTCTGACATTAACTGCTCACCAATTTGATATTGCGCATAAACAGTTTCACCCATTTTATGCTCCCACTCAGGAGGGACTTGTTTAGCAGCGAAGCCAGTTATAGTGTCCATTGATGAAAACAACACCACGGGAATCATCACCATCATCAGTAATACAGCAACCACTACCGAATGATTAAACCAACGGATACGTTTGGCTTTTTGCAATTGCAAAGCAACAGAAGGCACACCTTGTAACAATGGATTATTCAGAATACACCGGTCACTGGTGTAAAAAGACCACTCCGGCCGTGACGAATGCCGGATAAAAACCAACCGATCACTGGCTCCGCCAAGAGAAAATTCACAACCCTCAATGGAAAAACTCTCACTTCTATGATCACTAACTCCAGGCTCAAAGCGAACCATCCCCGCAGAAACCGTAATAACACCTGACGCCTTTCCACTGGGCAAGCTTTTATGAAATCCGTGACCTTGATACATTCCATTGTGATCCGTACTTTCCATCTAACAACTCCAACTAAGTATCTATAGTAATTTGAAGGTAAAAACAGCGATTCCGCGATTCTCCAAATCTTGCTAATAGCACCAACGAACTATGCGTTGGTGTGGTCTTAGAGACCTGCGATATAAACAGCTATCGACTCTACCATAACCATCATAGGTTGCACTGTTCTTCTCACCAGGTAACATACAGACATTCTGCACCCCCATGTGCCCGTTCAATTAGGACTCACTTATGGCAACACGTATTATTTATCCCGGTACTTTTGACCCTCTCACTAATGGGCACCTAGATCTTATTGAACGTGCGGCTCGATTATTTGATCATGTCACCATATCTGTCGCTGATAGCAAAAAGAAGAACCCTCTATTTAGCCTAGAAGAACGTATTACATTGGCAGAACAAATCACCAGCCACTTGGACAACGTAAACGTCAGTGGGTTTAGCGGATTGTTAGTTTTTCACTGCCAAGAAAAAAATGCCAACATGGTATTACGCGGAGTTAGAGCCGTTTCCGACTTTGAATACGAATTCCAACTTGCAACCATGAATCGCAACCTCGACAAAAGTATCGAAACCGTCTTTCTTACCCCCGATGAAGGACTGTCATTTATATCCTCATCCTTAGTAAGAGAAATATCCGCTATGGGTGGCGATGCAGCACAATTTGTACCCAATGTCGTTGCAGATGCTTTGCGCAAAAAACATCCGCCAAAATAAAGACCACACAGCTTCACGGTGGAAAAGTCGCCTCATACTGGTAAAATGCGGACTATCTTTAGCAGTAGAACCATCAAGAGAGCAGCAAATGGCACTTATTATCACCGACGACTGTATTAACTGTGACGTTTGCGAGCCCGAATGCCCCAACGAAGCCATTTTTGTGGGCGTGGAAATTTACGAAATTGACCCCAAGAAATGCACTGAGTGTGTTGGTCACTACGATGAACCGCAGTGCCAGCAAGTCTGCCCTGTGGACTGCATTCCGCTTGACCCTGCCAACGTCGAAAACGAAGAACAACTGATGGAAAAATACCATCAACTAACGGGGTAATAATTTCTATTTATCCCGGCAATCCCGCGTTATGATGTTGACACCCTAGTAAGCTAACTATTTTAGGGTGTCATTCACTTTAGGATCATCATCATGGGATTACGTCACACCCTCATTTTTGCTGCTGTCACGCTATTATTTGCCACTGGCTGCCAACAATCGCAATCTACTATTTCAACCTCTACTCAGTTTCCCGCCCAAGCATCTGTTGCAAGTGCACACCCTCTTGCGACTCAAGCAGGTATGGATATTTTAGCCGAAGGTGGTAACGCCTTTGATGCCGCTATCGCCGTAGCCTCTGTGCTAGGTGTCGTTGAACCGTACAGCGCCGGAGTTGGTGGCGGTGGCTTTTGGTTATTACATAGAGCAACTGATGGCAAAGATGTGATGATAGATGCTCGGGAAAAGGCTCCCCTTGCTGCCACTCATGACATGTATGTTAATAAACAAGGAAAGGTTAACCGCGACCTCGCTATCAACGGCCCTTTAAGCGCAGGCATCCCTGGCCAACCTGCGGCCTTTGCACATATCGCCAACGCATACGGTACATTGCCGTTAAATCGCACTCTTAAACACGCTATACAACATGCAGACCAAGGCTTTCAAGTTGACCGAGTGTATTTACAACTAGCAGCATACAGAGAAGAAGTATTATCTCGCTTTCCAGAAAGCCACAACACATTGATAACCAATAATCTCACCTCAGACACCATCATCACCCAAAAAGACCTCGCCAAGACCCTAAACACTCTCGCAACCAAGGGCAAAGCAGGTTTTTACCAAGGAGCTCTCGCACAACAATTGGTTAACGGTGTAACCAAGGCAGGCGGTATCTGGCAACTAGATGACCTATCCCAATACAACATTATTGAGCGACAACCTATTACGTTCACCTACAACAACAGCAACAGTCTCGTCAAAATTGTTTCCGCCCCACCCCCGTCCTCTGGTGGCATCGCGCTTGCTGAGATGTTTAATATGCTTGAGGCAATAGACTATCCATTACTTGACCCTATCACCCAGCAGCATGTTTTAGTTGAAGTTATGCGCCGGGCCTATCGAGATCGAGCTGAACATCTAGGCGATAGCGACTTTTACCCAGTACCCACTACCCAACTCACCGATCCTATTTATGGCCAAAAGCTTGCCAAATCGATTAATTTATTAAAAGCTACCGACAGCAAATCCCTTGGCAAGCCTTATGGTAACCATAGCGGCACCCACACTACCCATCTATCCGTTATTGATAAACATGGCAATTATGTATCAGCAACATTATCCATCAATTTGCCTTTTGGCTCAGGGTTTACCGTACCGGGCACAGGGGTATTGCTAAACAATGAAATGGATGACTTCTCCGCCTTACCTGGCTCTCCAAACGCATACGGCCTAGTCGGCTCTCAAGCCAACGCCATTGCTCCAAGTAAGCGCCCACTATCCAGCATGACCCCTACATTTGCCGAATTCAGCGTTGATAACAACAAGCAAGTGGCCATTATAGGAACCCCGGGGGGTAGTCGTATTATAACCATGGTATTCCTTGGATTATTGGAAGCCATTGAGGGTAAGCCCCCCGAAGATTGGGTTTCTCGAGACCGTTTTCATCATCAATATTTGCCAGATGTCATCCAAATTGAACCAACAACATTCTCTAAATTTGAAAGAAAACAATTACAGCGACTTGGTCACAACCTCAAACCTGTTGGGCGACGTTACGGCAATATGCAGGCCATTTTATGGAACCAACAAAACGGCAAAGTCTCTGCGGCATCAGACCCAAGAGGAGTGGGAGAGGCACAGGTAAAGTGATCTAAACACTGCAACCTAAACATTCTGCGAATCAATAAACACAAAAAGCCCGCTGTTCTTATTAAGAGTTAACAAGAACAGCGGGCTTTTTGTGTTTATTGATTTAGCTATTTAATGTACTACTTAATCATATGCTTGGTACCACAACCTAAGCAACGCATAAAGGTTGAGCGAAAAGGCGTTCCCACCAAGGTATCAGCAGCTTCTTTAAAATTACCGCCCAATGCGGAGAAGGGAGACGATACGACAAACACCACCGTGCCAAGCACAGTAGCACCAAGCATTAACGGTCTAACCAACACAAAATCCGCCGTCATTTCGGCCCCAGATGGGCGCTCAGTGATGGACTCTGCCACAGTAATTCCTGGAAGCGCGGTCATAATCATCACGACAACTGCTAACATGTTCGCTCTTATATTTTTTTTCAGGCCGCGCATATTCCTATCCTCATTAACCTATTTTGTTTCAGTATAAACACAACATTCAGGGTTTTCAGCCCAATAATGCAAAAAAACGCTATTTTTGCTACAGGCACCTCTAAATATTGCCTTTATTTTATTAAGTTTGGCAGACTTTACAGAAAACGGTAGATCTTTGTCCAATACGTATCTCATTAAGCGGTCGATCACAGACTATACAAGGCATATCACCTCGACCGTAGACCTGTAACTCCTGTTTGAAATACCCAGGTTTACCGTCGCCCCCCACAAAATCCTTTAACGTAGTACCACCTTGCTCAATTGCCCTAGCCAGCACGTCCTTGATACACTCAACCAACCGCCCATAGCGCTTTTTGGAAACCTTTCCCGCTAAACGCTTAGGGTGAATGCCTGCCTGAAACAACGCCTCATTGGCATAGATATTACCCACCCCAACCACAATATGACTGTCCATGACAAATGTCTTAATGGGGCATTTCTTACCTCTAGACTTTTGCCACAAGGTCTCCACATCAAATGCATCAGTTAACGGCTCTGGCCCCAGTTTTTCAATAAGCTTATGCTCTCCTGGTGGTTTATCCGTCCATAACCAGGCCCCAAAACGCCGGGGGTCGGTATAACGCAACATATTTCCAGAGGATAACAGCAAATCAACATGGTCATGGAACAATGGTGGCTCACGCTTTTGTACCATACGCAGACTTCCAGACATACCAAGGTGAACCATCACCGTGCCTTTAACTGTTCGTATCAACAAATATTTACCGCGACGCTCCACCGCATCGATCTTCAAATTTTTTATAGCACTAAGCTCTTCCGATACAGGCCAGCGCAACTTAGGCTGCCTTACGACAATGGAACGAATTTTTTGGCCATTTAAAAACGGTTCAATTCCTCGCCGCGTGGTTTCTACTTCCGGTAACTCAGGCATCGTTATAGAATCCTCTACTTAATTTGGTCCACAACAGTTTACAGGGTTTTGCATAAGATGATGAGTTTGGGTGTAGATACCGGCGGAACGTTTACCGATTTTGTATTACTTGACCATGGATTGCTGCGCATACACAAAGTGCTTTCTACCCCCAGCGCTCCTGAACAAGCCATCCTGCAAGGTATCACAGAAATGGGGCTAATGGATGCAGCCACATCAGGCGAGTTGCGCATCACCCATGGCAGCACAGTTGCAACCAACGCAGCTCTCGAAAACAAAGGGGTTAAAACCGCCTTTGTCACCAACAAAGGTTTTGCCGACATCCTCACCATTGGACGCCAATCCCGCGCCGAACTATACAATTTACAGCCCAGACCCAGGACCATACCTGTAGAAAAAGAACTTTGCTTTGAAACCGGAGGACGAATCAATGCCAATGGTCAAGAAACATCCCCTATCAGCGAAACCGATATCACCATTCTTATTGATGCAATCAAAGCAGCAAAACCCGAAGCAATCGCCATTTGCCAACTTTTTTCCTACCTTGACCCAGCAACGGAAAAGGCCATTGAAACCGCGTTAACACCATTTGCTTACGTAAGTCGCTCTTCGGAAATACTACCCACCAGTGGAGAATATGAACGAGGAATTGCGACCTGGCTTAATGCAAGCCTTGGTCCTTTGGTGAAACGTTACATCGATCAACTTCGCCAAGCACTCTTCCCAGCAAATATTGCAGTAATGCAATCTACCGGAGGCACGATCGATGCAAAACAAGCCGCTGATCATGCTGTCAACATGCTGTTATCTGGGCCTGCTGGCGGCCTTTCCGGCGCTCGTTTTATGGGTAACGCCAGCAACACACCCAACTTACTCACCTTTGACATGGGAGGAACCTCTACTGACGTAGCAACTATTCAAGGCCACATCAAACTCACCACAGAGGGCAGTATTGGCCCCTGGCCTGTCGCAGTCCCACAAGTGGACATGCATACTATTGGCGCAGGCGGCGGCTCCATTGCTTATATTGATGACGGTGGTTTATTGCAGGTCGGCCCTGAGTCAGCAGGTGCCTATCCAGGCCCCGCCTGTTACAAAAGAACGATTAACAATAGCAATGTACAACGCAATAAGAACAACAACAAACCGATCCAGCCTACGGTAACTGACGCCAACGTCATGCTCGGTCGATTACGCCCAGAGTTATTCCTTGGTGGCAACATGACTCTTGATGTCAACGCCGCACAACAAGCACTCCAGCCCCTTGCCAACCAATTAAATCTTAGCCTCACAGACACTGCACAAGGCATCATTGACATTGCTAATGATCACATGGCAAGCGCTTTACGCGTTATCTCTGTTCAGCGAGGTGTCGACATCCAACAATTTCATTTATGCAGCTTTGGGGGGGCAGGAGGACTGCACGTTTGTGCTCTCGCCGATGCTCTACAAATGGAAAAAGCGTTGGTACCCATTCATGGCGGCGTGCTTTCTGCATTTGGCATGCTAACCTCCGTCACCGAACGTCAACTGTCACAATCAATATCGGGTATCATTCCCACCAATATTAATAACCGCGTCAACAATTCCAACACCCAACGCAGTCCCGAAAAAATCCAGCACTACTTCGATGTGTTAATCGCCGAAGGAACCAAGGCACTGCAACAAGAAGGTATCGACAAACCATCAATTAGCGTCACATGCTCCTTAGATCTACGCTATCAAGGCCAATCGTTTTTTCTTAATGTGCCTTGGACAAAATATAAAACTGAATATGAGAAAAGTGCACTAACAACTATTGCGCAAGCTTTCCATCAACAACACTACCACCGATATGGACATGCACTGGATATAGATATTGAGATAGTTAACGTGCGCGTCGCATTAACAGGCCAACAACCGAGCATTGAACTACCAACAATCCCGACACAACCCACAGTAGAGCCCACCCTTACCACAGAAGGAAGCCGCATATATCAACGATCAAATCTAGTGGCTGGGCAAATCATCCATGGGCCAGCACTTATCGCTGAAACAGTGTCTACAACGTACATTGACATCAACTGGCAGGGTTACATCGATACTGTTGGAAACATTCTTCTAACAAAAAACGCTACGCCACCATAGACTATTCGACCATAGAGTGTTGCGCTAGATCCGACCATTCCAAGGCTTTTAAATAAATATCCCATAAATCTTCTGCTTCAAGGCCTTTCATTATTGCATGATCAAAGTCGCCTGCTTCATAAGCTACGACCAATCGTAATACAGCACCAATATCACCACCACCTGTTAGTAACGCCAATTCCAGTTCGGCGGACAACGGCATTTGCTGCACCAGCTCTACAAGTGGCTTATCTAACAGCGCATCCAACAAAGACAACAATCCTGCCGTAAAGTAACCACCACTAAACTGTCGATTAAGTTTTTCTGCAACTAACTCACACATCTTTCCGCGAACGATCGCGGTGACCAACAGCTCATTAGGTTTGTTATCCATTGCAGAAAATGCCAGCATTCCCGCCCAACGGCGCAGCTCATATGCCCCCAATATAACGATGGTATCAGTAATGGTTTTAATGGTTCGCGTCAAACCAAATGACGCAGAATTAACAACTCGGAGCAATTTATAAGACAATCGTGGATCTTGGCAAATAATACGTTCTACACGTTCAATATCGTAATCATCCGTACTTAATTCCGCCAATAACGAAGCAACAACCATACCCGATGCAGGCACACTTTCCCCGGCCATCACATGGGGTTTGCATAAAAAATATCCCTGAAAATAATCAAATCCCATTGTACGGTACAACTCAAACTCGTCATGAGTTTCGACTTTTTCCGCCAATAGCTTACCTTCAACATCTCCGACTAGGCGCAATTTTGCAACCTGCTCCTTAACGCCACTCACCCCCAAATCCATTACATCTAACTTAATAAAACTTGCCTTAGGAATTAACGGTTTCCATTCATCACTGTAAACAAAGTCATCCAATGCAACGCGATAACCCACATTAACAAGGTTTTTGACTTCCTGGATAACCTCTTCATTTACAAGGACATCTTCTAATATTTCAGGTATTAATAATTTTTGCAGCCCTTTCGGTAACTGACCCGACGTCAGAATATCTTGAGTAATATTAACCAACGCTGGGTGGCCACTGGTAATCTTTTCTAACCCTATTTCAGAAAATGCATTGACCAAAACCTGCATCGTCGCTTCGTTAGCATCCCCCATAGAAGCAGCATTATTCACCATACTTCCACGGTATAACAACTCATACGCTACCACATTGAGATTGCGATCAAATACCGGTTGTCGAGCTAAATATACATCGGCCATAAGCAGTTCTTAGGTAAATTGTCAGTTAATTACACATACACCACTGTTCAGTGTGGCAGATAATCACTATCCGTAAACCCAGGGGCGTTTATTTCATAAAGAAGAAGTCATCCATATCAAAAAAGAAGGCCAACTTACTGCGGTATAAAACCACCACAACCTTAACACCCAGACACGACAAAGCCGTCATGAGTTGCCTCATGACGGCTTTGTCAGTAAATTAAGCTACTTAAACTACAAGCTAAAACTTACTTAATTTTTGCTTCTTTAAACTCAACATGCTTACGAACAACGGGGTCGTATTTCTTAAACGCCATTTTCTCGGGCATGGTGCGCTTATTCTTATCAGTGGTGTAATAATAACCAGTACCAGCTGTTGAAACTAACTTTACTTTCTCTCGCATAATCCTATTCCTTACACTTTCGCGCCGTTAGCACGGATGTCTTTAAGCACCTTATCGATACCAAGCTTATCGATAATACGCATACCTTTGGCTGAAACACGCAGTCTTACGAAACGCTTTTCACTTTCAACCCAGAAACGGTGGTGGTGCAAGTTAGGCTCAAAACGACGACGAGTCTTGTTATGAGCGTGCGATACATTATTTCCAGTTACGGGCCGCTTACCGGTAACCTGACAAACTTTAGCCATTCTTCAATCTCCAAATACTGGCAAAACAGCCCATACAATGGGTATAAACTGTGCAAGCCAGAAAGAAAATCCTGACTCACCTAAAATCGGGTGCGCCTTTATACCAGAACCCCATACTGATAGCAAACATTTCAACTTATATTGACGATGGTTTAACTACAGAAGTCCACGCTCCGCAAAAGACACAACCTCGTCATCACCCACTATCATGTGGTCTAAGACCCGTACATCCACAAGATTTAGTGCTTTTACCAGCCTTTCAGTAATTTGTTTATCTGACTGGCTAGGTTCAGCAATACCTGACGGATGATTGTGGGCAAAAATCACAGCAGCAGCGTTAAAAGCCAAGGTTTGCTTCACTACTTCCCTTGGATATACGCTGGCACCATCAATCGTGCCGTAGAATAACTCTTTATAATCCAAAATTCGATGCTGATTATCCAAATACACACACGAAAACACTTCTTGTTGATAAGCGCGCATTTTAGCTTTTAAAAATTGTTTGATTTTTTCAGGACTAGTAATTGCATCCCCGGCATTGATGCTTTTTTCCAAATACCGCTTTCCCACCTCCAAAGCTGCCTGCAACTGAACGTATTTCGCAGGCCCCATACCGTGAATCTTCGAGAATACCGCTAAATCCGCATCCAATAGCTGCCGTAAATCGCCAAACTCGCTCAATAACTCTCTAGCAAGGTCTACCGCTGTCTTTCCAGGAACCCCTACCCGTAAAAAGATTGCCAGCAACTCTCCATCAGACAGGCTCCCCGGCCCCATCTGAAGCATCTTTTCACGGGGGCGCTCTTCCACAGGCCAATCCGTAATCGCCATTACCACTCTCCTTGTGATTATTCTTCTAAAAAAGTCTAACAACAAAGACCTATCAGCCATAAATACCCTAAGTATTTTTGTACAAAAAAACATAAAATAACAAAAAAAATTAGCACTCAGGTTCACAAAGCATTATTGTTCATGGTAAACACTCACTAACCTCATAATAGGCAACACCAGGCAGGCGGATAACCGAACTATGCAACGACTGACAAATAAACGTATCGTTTTAGGCGTAACCGGGGGCATTGCGGCTTACAAAAGTGCAGAACTAATTCGACGTTTAATTGATGCTGGCGCAGAAGTCAGAGTTGTTATGACCAAAGCTGCTCAAGAATTTATTACCCCATTAACACTACAAGCGTTATCCGGCAACCCTGTACACCTAGCACTGTTAGATACCGAAGCTGAAGCCGGCATGGGCCATATTGAACTTGCTCGCTGGGGTGACGCTTTACTCATCGCACCAGCAAGCGCTGATTTTATTGCCCGTTTAACCCACGGTCATGGCAACGACTTATTAACGACCCTATGCCTTGCTGCACGTTGTCCTATTCATATTGCCCCAGCAATGAATCAGGGCATGTGGGCTTCTACCGCGAATCAAAACAACATACAGCAACTAGAAACTAACGGTATCCATCTTATTGGGCCGAGTTCTGGCTACCAGGCATGCGGGGACATAGGCCTTGGACGGATGTCAGAGCCCAATGATATTGCCCAAATTCTAGCCGACAGCTTTCTAACCGGTAGCCTCACAGGAATTCGTGTTGTCATCACAGCAGGGCCAACACGAGAAGCTATCGACCCAGTTCGTTATATCAGCAACCATAGCTCTGGAAAAATGGGTTTTGCATTAGCCGAAGCTGCTCGGGATGCAGGTGCCAACGTCACCTTAATCGCTGGCCCCGTGAACCTCGCAACACCTGGTCGTGTTAACCGCATCAATGTAATCAGTGCAAAAGACATGTTGGCAGCGACAACAGAGCTCCTTGATACCCTTTCTCTTAGCAAAAACCCGGTCATTTTTATTGGTACCGCAGCCGTTGCCGATTATCGCCCGGACACCAGTGCCACTCAAAAAATCAAAAAAACCCAAGGCAACCCCAACCTCACATTACAACTGATTGAAAATCCAGATATTATTGCCGCCGTTGCACAACGAATACCCAAACCATTTACCGTTGGTTTTGCTGCTGAAACACAAAATGTATTGGACTACGCCAATGATAAAATCTCACGTAAGAATCTCGACATGATCGTCGCAAACGATGTGAGCAATAAAGACATCGGTTTTAATAGCGACCTTAATGCGGTCACCATTATTTGGCCCGAAGGAAATAAAACCATTGATATTGCCAGTAAGCCCATAATTGCTAGTGCGATCATTCAACAGATCAGCCTACAACTATAAACACTGCTAAGCTTCTAACTAAGCGTCTAAGTAGCCGCCAACAATAAACACCTCAATACAGACCGACAGATACAAAAAAGATACAAACAAACAGCACGTTATAAACGATAGCTATCACATAACCCCATCAGGCATCAGGAACAACAATGGGATTGTTTAAAAAGAAAAGTAACCAAGTCGACGATGTTCAAAAGCAAAATGAACCATCAACGCCCACCAACCCCGCGTTGAAAGCACAAAAATTCTCGTTATTTGTCAAATTCGCTCCTAGCATATTCGGGAGCGCCATTACTGTCATTGCCTGCGCGGGTGCACTATATTATTTGCTAGCAATCCAAGCCGCACAGCAAAATAACGAAATAGTGGGCAAAAGTATTGCTAAATCTTATAGTGAATACATTTCTCAGCAGCTATTCGTATTAAATACATCCCTTGAAACATTCAGCCAACAACCCAAATTAACGGATGCCATTACCGCCAAGGATACCAAAGAGCTATCAAAGATCCTACGTGAAGCAAAGAAGGTTTTACCCTTTATCGCCAACATTCACATTTACCCAAAAGGCAAAGCCAAAAAGGATGCCTCTAGCACGCCGCCTGTTAGCTTTGCTCAATTAGATATGATTCGCCGGGCAGAAAAAAACAAATCCCCCGCCCCTGAAGTACATTCCCAAAACAAAGTACGTTATTTAAACTACGCGACCCCCATCAAAAAAAATAACAAAACCATTGGCAGCTTATTGGTGAATTTTCGCTTACAAGATATTTTATCTGTTATACCGGAACTGGATGCAGATGCAGGTTACATTGAAATTGCTCAACAATTTGATAACAACAAACCACAAGTAATACATAAAAGCGGCAATGTGAAATTCAAAAATGGCCCAGGCATATCAATCCCATCAGGTAATGGGTATTGGATCGCCATTTATTACCCCTCAAATATTATTAACTCGACGGATACCCTTACTCCCATTATCGCCTCTATTGTTGCTGTCAGCACAGTCATTGCGCTTGCTTTAAGCTTGCTCTCACTAATGCTGGTGAGTAAAGCACTCGAATCCAACGCAACGCGATTAACCAGTGCGTTTAATGCAATGACATCACATGAAAAACATAATGCAACATTTTCCCTTAGTATATTCACATCACTACACCAAACCATTGAACGCCTATTCCAAGATTATGATTCTCACATGCGCCACACAGCGCTAAAAAACAAAGATACCAACGCTCAGAAAAAAAATAACGATTTTGACGCTGACTTTCAGGACAGTGATGTATTGGATATTGATATCTCAGACGATGATACAAACCTTATGGGAGGGGCTGAATCAGATGATGATAATCCTTTAGCTATGATTGACGAAGACCCTGACATGATGGACTTGGATGACTTGGGGCTGGATGAAGTTGACCTTGCTGAGGGTTCAACTGAAGAAACCCTATCAACCGAAGGTATGGACATTAGTAGTGAAAGTGTACCTGCGGAGATTTTTAGAGCTTACGATATTCGAGGCATCATTAACCAAAACCTCAATGAGAATATCGCCAACATGATTGGTATGGCGATTGGCAGCGAAGCACAAAGCCAAGGTCAAACAAGTATTATTGTTGCTAGAGACGGACGGCTTTCCAGCCCTGAACTCTCTCAGGCTCTTATTCAAGGGCTAATTACCAGCGGCATGAAAGTGATTGATATTGGTCTTGTGCCTACCCCTGTATTGTATTTTGCCACTCATACGCTCGGTAGCCAATCCGGCGTAATGGTAACCGGCAGCCACAACCCCGCCAACTACAACGGCTTTAAAGTGGTTATAGCCAACCAAGCCCTTGCCAACGAGCAGATTCAAGGCTTAAAACAACGCATTGATAACGGCCAGCTATCTCAAGGAGAGGGCACCTACGAACAAGCAGACATCAGCGCTGACTACCTCGACCGTATTACCAATGATGTTGTTCTTGCAAAACCTATGAAAATTGTGATTGATTGTGGGAACGGTGCAACTGGTAATTTGGCACCCACCTTATTAGACACCTTAGGCTGCACTGTACTAACACTTAATAGAGAAATAGACGGGAACTTCCCCAACCATCACCCTGATCCAAGCAAGCCTGAAAACTTACAACAACTTATTGATACCGTACAAAAAGAAGGCGCGGAACTTGGCATTGCTTACGATGGCGATGGCGACCGGCTCGGTGTTGTTACTCCCGATGGAAAAATAATCTGGCCCGATAGATTACTAATGCTATATGCCAAAGATTTGCTATCACGGAACCCTGGGGCAGATATATTATACGATGTAAAATGCACTCGAGATATTGCCGAACTGGTCAGCAACATGGGTGGCAGGGCCATCATGTGTGAAACAGGACACTCTTTGGTAAAAGCAAAAATGCGTGAAACAGGTGCCGTTGTTGGTGGCGAGTTTAGCGGTCACATTTTCTTTAACGATCGCTGGTATGGCTTTGATGATGCCCTTTATAGCACCGCTAGGCTATTAGAAATACTATCCATGGAGCCCATTGATGTCGTAGATGTATTTGCCGAATTTCCAGAAAAATCCAGCACACCTGAAATACAAATCCCCGTGCCTGAAAGCGAAAAATTTGATATTGTACGCCGCATTCAAGAACAAGCGCACTTCCCTAACGGAAATATCATTACCCTCGATGGCATTCGTGTAGACTTCGCTGACTCATGGGGGTTATTACGTGCATCAAATACAACACCCAACTTAGTAGCTCGCTTTGAAGCCGATGACGACGAAGCATTAGCCAACGTGAAATCAATCTTTAGAGAACAAATATTACAAGTACAACCCAGCATTTCATTACCATTTTAGCGAATTTATAATTAACAGACCTCGACTCAAGTAGCAGTTAAACAATGACACTAAATAAAGACCAAGCATTAAATGTTGCCGACGTTCTCACGAAAGCATTACCATACATTCAACGTTTCACCGGCAAAACTATCGTTATCAAATATGGCGGCAACGCGATGACCGATGACGATCTAAAAAACAGTTTCGCTCGCGATATCGTATTAATGAAGTTAGTAGGTATCAACCCTGTAATAGTTCATGGTGGTGGCCCTCAAATAGGTAACCTCCTAGAAAAAATTGGCAAAGAAAGCCACTTTGTTGAAGGCATGCGTGTCACAGACAGCGAAACCATGGACGTTGTTGAAATGGTACTTGGTGGCTTAGTTAACAAAGATATCGTTAGTCTTATCAATAATAACGGTGGCAAAGCGGTTGGTCTAACAGGTAAAGACGGCGGATTACTACAAGCTAAAAAATTGCACATTTCTAAATTCTCGCCCAACCTTAATGCGACCGAAATTATCGATATCGGCCACGTAGGTGAAGTGGAATCCGTCAATACCGAAGTAGTTGATATGTTAGTACACGGGGACTTTATTCCTGTTATTGCTCCCATTGGTGTTGGGAAGGACGGTGCATCTTATAATATCAACGCTGACCTAGTCGCCGGAAAAATTGCAGAAGTGTTGAATGCAGAAAAATTAATTCTGTTAACCAATATCGCAGGATTACAAGACAAGTCTGGCAATATACTGACAGGTCTAAATAGCAAACAGGTAGATAGTTTAATCCAAGACGGCACCATCTATGGCGGCATGTTACCTAAAATAGATTGTGCTCTTAGCGCTGTAAAAAGTGGTGTAACTAGCTCACATATCATTGACGGAAGAGTCCCACACGCAGTATTGCTTGAGCTCTTCACCGATGAAGGTGTAGGCACCCTAATTACCAGCATTTAACCAGCGACACCGTACTATGCAAAACCCAACGCAAAAGGTCTCTCGTAAAGACCAAATACTTCAAGCCCTTGCCGCCATGTTAGAAGCCTCGCCTGGAGGCAGAATAACAACCGCTGCACTAGCCAAAGAAGTCGGCGTATCAGAAGCAGCCCTATATCGACATTTCCCAAGCAAAGCAAAGATGTTCGAGGGGCTAATCCTCTTTATTGAGGAGTCCATTTTTTCTCGGGTGTCGTTAATTCTTAAAGAAGAGATACCTGCACTAGAGCAATGCCAGCAGATGTTACATTTGTTATTAACCTTTGCTGAGCGTAACCCCGGCATCACCCGCATACTCACAGGCGATGCCATCACAGGTGAATCTGACCGACTCAGGGAACGTATTATTCAGTTTTTCAATCGTTTTGAAACCCAACTCAAAACCACACTAAGAGAAGCAGAGATTAAGGAAGGTAAAAAAACGACGTTACCTGCTGGGCAAACTGCCAACCTCATTCTATCAACGGCAGAAGGACGTATTTACCAATATGTACGCAGCGGATTTGAGCGCAAACCCACCGATAATTGGGATGCACAATGGGGCCTATTATCACAAGTGCTGTTTATCAGATGATGTAAATAGCAGCACTAAAACAAAAAAACAAGAGAGCAGGGGCCGACGCATTTGCAAAGACGGTTACTTCCGCCCCTGCTTAATCAATATTTTTAATCGCTCAATATCTTTAGCGTAAGATTCACGAACCGCTAATTTCTCTTCTTCTTTCTCTGCGTTAGTTTCTTCTAATTTAATGATTTGACGATCAAAACGTTCAATTTTTTCTAGCAGGCGTTCTCCAACACTTTTCCCCGCACGCTCCTTAGCAGCTGCTTGCTCTTGGCTCACATCATATTCTGAACGCAGACGCATAATATTACTTTGATTGATGCTAATCATCACATCCAGTGCTTCAATCTTTCTCTCTCTAGCACGCTCCGCATCCTCGGGGTTACTGAAAATAGTTAGCAACCGTTGATCCGCTTTTTTCTGCAAAGCCTCTTGCAACACCCTTTGCTTACGCTCACCCTTACTACCATCTCTCAAGGTGATTTCTTCTTCCGTTAACTCTCGAGGCACCACCTTAATCAGCTGACCTCTACGGTTCAGTATGCTATAGCCTCTGGATATCAATTCAGGAGGAATGCGGTCATTAAGTACAACACGGCCCTGCGCATCATTATATCGATACAACTTACCAGGTTCAGCGTAAGCGGCAGAAGAAAGCAAACCAAACATCGCTACATATAATGCGAGCTTTCGGAGCATAGAATAATTTACCTTCATAACCAATAACGACATTAATAATAAGAATAGCAACGTATTTCAAGAATCATACCGTATTTTAGACGTCAAAAGCAGGAAACAGTTCATACCCCTAACCCCGACTAGAATCACGACACATCAACTGCCCTGTATTTAACATCACATTAACTAAATACCGTACTTCTCTCGATACGCCTGAATATTCTGCAAATGTTGGTCATATTCGCCTTTTTCATTCTCAATAGACGCCAAATACTCCGTTACCTGGGCAAGCGTTACCACGCTTACCACCGGGATACCAAAGTCACGCTCAACTTCCTGAATAGCGGACAATTCACCCTTACCACGCTCCTGACGGTCCAATGCTACCAACACACCCGCAGACCTAGCATCCGTCAGGGCAATAATCGCCATGACCTCCCGAATTGCCGTTCCCGCAGTAATAACATCATCAATAATCAGCACATCGCCTTCTAAGGGAGCACCCACTAAAGAGCCACCTTCACCGTGGGCTTTAGCCTCTTTACGGTTAAAGCACCAGGGTACATCCATATCATGACTATCAGCCAAAGCAATAGCAGCTGCTGATGCAATAGGAATACCCTTGTAAGCAGGGCCAAAAAGAACGTCAAAAGTTACCCCTGACTCTTTTATCGCCTCTGCGTAATATCGCCCCAACTTTGCCAACGCCAACCCGCTATTAAACAAACCCGCATTAAAGAAATACGGGCTAATACGGCCAGACTTTAGAGTGAACTCCCCAAAGCGTAATACGCCTTGGGATATGGCAAACTCAATAAACTCTTTTTGATAAGCTTTCATCGTTATACTCTTACTTTCTATCTTACTTGCGCCCAAAACTTACCAACCAAGCGCTTCTTGTTGTAACTGAACCAATTCCTTGATGCCTTTCTCTGCAAGATCCATCATCGAATTCATTTCATCGCGGCTGAACTCATCGGCTTCGGCAGTACCTTGAACCTCAACAAAACCACCGTGCTGAGTCATTACCACATTCATATCAGTGTCAGCATTAGAATCTTCAGGATAATCAAGATCCAATACAGGCTCACCTTTATAAACACCAACAGATACCGCAGCAACTAGACGCTGCAAGGGGTCCTGCTTGATTTTTTTATTATTCAACATCCACGTCAACGCATCAACCAATGCCACACAACCACCGGTAATCGACGCCGTACGTGTACCACCGTCCGCTTGAATCACATCACAATCGATAGTAATGGTATTTTCGCCCAACATTTTCAAATCAACCGCCGCACGTAAAGAACGTGCCACCAATCGACTGATTTCCAGCGTACGACCACTTTGCTTACCGCGCGCAGCTTCTCGATTCATACGAGAATTCGTAGAACGTGGCAACATACCGTATTCAGCAGTAACCCACCCTTTGCCTGTGCCTTTTAAAAACCGAGGAACGCCATCGGTAGCACTAGCAGTACAAATTACTTTGGTATTACCAAACTCAATCAATACGGACCCTTCAGCATGGCACGTATAGTTACGGGTAATTTTTACATCTCTTAGTTGGTCTGGGCTTCTACCGCTAGGTCGCATAGTTAAATCCTAAATACAGGGGGAGGAATAAAGGCCGTAGTATACCTGTTCTTAACGTATAATAGAGCGATAAATTGCCCCAACATGGTTTTCAGAATCTATGAATCACTCCCAAGAGCAGCTTGTAGTCATTGGTAATGGCATGGCCGGTATGAAAACTGTAGAAATATTGCTCTCTGCCAACCCCGGCAAGTACCAAATCACAGTATTTGGTGCCGAACCGTACGGCAACTACAATCGCATCATGTTATCCCCTGTACTTTGTGGTGAGAAAGATATCAAAGACATCATGATTAATGATCGACAATGGTATACAGACAACAACATCACCTTACATGCAGGACCAACCAAAGAAGTTGTCAGTATCATACGATCAACAAAACATGTCATTGCCAAAGATGGCTCACGAGTCCCTTACGACAAACTACTTATCGCTACCGGCTCCAACCCCTACTTACTGCCTATTCCCGGCCATGATCTTGAAGGTGTCATTGGATTTCGAGATATTTACGATGTTAAAAAGATGGTGGAATACAGCAAGCAGCGCAAATATGCCATTGTTTTAGGTGGCGGTTTATTAGGGCTAGAGGCCGCTAACGGACTAACACAACGAGGCATGCACGTTACCGTAATACATAGCCGCCAAACATTATTGAATCGTCAACTTGATAGCCACGCGGGAAAATTATTACAACAGGCATTAGAAGCTCGAGGGGTGAACTTTAAACTCAACGTGCAAACCCAAGATATCAAGGGAGACACTAACGGTCACGTTAACGCTGTACATTTTAGCGACAACGACACCCTACCGTGCGATTTATTTGTGATGGCCATTGGTGTTCGCCCCAACATAGCCCTAGCCAAGACTGCAGGCATTCATTGTGACCGTGGCATCGTGGTTAGTGATACCTTACAAACCTACGACCCCAGTATTTACGCAGTAGGAGAGTGCATTCAACACCGAGATAATACCTTTGGACTTGTCGCACCATTGTTTGACCAAGGCAGAGTATGCGCCAATCATCTAGCCGAACACGGCGTAGCGGAGTACTTTACTCTACCTACCGCCACCAAACTCAAAGTAACAGGAATCAATCTATATTCAGTGGGTAATTTTGAGGAAGGCTCGAATACAGAATCACTGATTTTTGAAGATAAAGCTCTTGGGGTATACAAAAAAATTGTACTTAAGAATAACCAGCTAACCGGCGCAGTACTCTATGGCGACACCCGTAACGGCCCCTGGTACCAAAAATTGCTAGAGGAACAACTCAACATTAGCGACCTCAGAGAAACCCTGATGTTTGGGCCCGCTGAGGAACCTTCTCAGGTGAAGGAATCAGTCCAATGAGCCAACCATTACAGTACAACCCTCCTGCTCGTAAGATCATTAAAACCACCTGCGCCTATTGTGGTGTTGGCTGTGGGGTATTAGCCACTGTTGATGAAAAAAACCGTAGCATTCAAGTAAAAGGCGATCAAAGCCACCCAGCAAACTACGGAAAACTGTGCTCCAAAGGCTCAGCGTTAGCAGAAACCGTCACGTTAAAAAACCGCTTACTAAAGCCCTCGATTAATCAGCAAGAGTGTAGCTGGGACCAGGCCATTAATGAGGTTTCTCATCGATTTACCCAGATCATTAATGATCATGGCCCCGATGCCATTGCGTTTTATGGATCAGGCCAATTGCTCACCGAGGACTATTATGTCGCCAATAAACTAATGAAAGGTTTTATTGGCAGCGGCAATATGGATACCAATAGCCGCCTCTGCATGTCGTCAACGGTAGCAGGGCAAAAACGCGCCTTTGGCAGCGACACGATGCCCGGTAGCTATTCCGATATAGAACGTGCTGATCTCATTGTATTGATTGGGTCCAATACGGCCTGGTGCCACCCCATTTTGTTCCAGCGTATCCGTGTCACTAAAGAAAAACGCCCACACGTTAAAGTGGTCGTTATTGACCCAAGAGAAACCACTACCTGTGATATTGCCGATCTACACCTGCCGCTAAAAATAGGGTCTGATGTCGCATTGTTTCAAGGGTTGTTACATTACCTCGATCAGCACAACCACCTTGATCAGGCATTTATCACCGAACACGTGGAAGGATCACAGGAGAGTCTAGAATCCGCCCGTGATTATGATATCAAACATACCGCCAACCTCTGCAACCTATCAGAAGCCGCACTCAACCAGTTTTATCAATGGTTTGCGAATACCGACAATCCATTATCGCTCTATAGCCAAGGTGTTAATCAATCCAGTGCTGGCACCGATAAAGTCAACGCCATTATTAATTGCCACCTCATCACCGGTAAAATTGCTAAACCTGGGATGGGTCCATTCTCACTGACCGGACAGCCTAACGCCATGGGCGGTCGAGAAGTAGGGGGGCTGGCTCATCAGCTAGCCGCCCACATGGACTTTGCAACACCTAATGATATCGACCGCGTTGCCCGTTTTTGGCAGACCGACAACATCGCTCAGCGAAAAGGTCTTGCTGCTGTAGAACTGTTTGATAATGTTGCTAGCGGCAAAATTAAAGCCATCTGGATTATGGGCACAAACCCGATCGTCAGCATGCCCAACGCGAACAAAGTCCGCCAAGCATTACATCAATGTGAGTTTGTTGTGGTATCCGATTGTATTCTTAACCAGGATACCTGTGCAGAGGCCAATGTATTACTGCCAGCGGCAGGCTGGAGTGAAAAAGATGGCACGGTCACCAACTCAGAACGTCGCATCTCTCGCCAACGGGCATTACTCCCCTGTGCAGGAGAATCAAAACCAGACTGGTGGATTATTACACAAATTGCCAACGCTATGGGATATTCAGAAGCCTTCCCATACGAAAAGCCAGCAGACATCTTCCGTGAACATGCCCGTTTATCAGGTTTTGAAAATCATCAAGAGGGCCGCTTTCGCGCCTTTAATATTTCAGGCTTAGCCAGCCTTAGCGATCAACAATATCAAAATCTACTGCCCATCCAATGGCCAGTCTTACCATCAACAGCACCCGATGATGTAAATGGGACCCAAAGAGCTTTTGCTGATTTTCAATTCACTACACCCTCAAAAAAAGCCCACTGTATTGCCTTGCAATACCATGCCCCGGTGAATGCTACCACAGACGAATTTCCACTTATCCTTAATACTGGCCGTATTCGAGATCAATGGCACACCATGTCACGAACCGCTCTCGCACCCAGGCTAAACCAACATAAACCAGAGCCCTTTGTTGAAATCCATCCTGATGATGCCAAACGCTACCAACTAATAGATGGAGCTATTGCCACCATCCATAACCAACAAGCAAAGATGCAAGCTCGTATTGTGGTTACCTCAACACAACACGTGGGTAATATTTTTGTTCCGATGCATTGGACATCAGACCTATCTAATCGAGGTCGTGTTGGCCCTTTAGTTAATCCTGTTGTTGACCCAATTTCTTTTCAACCGGAAAGTAAAAGCACTCCCGTTGCTATCAGCCTTTATGAGGCTAACTGGCATGGTTTTATCCTTAGCCGTCAGCGTCTTGCCAATGCAATAACGGATTACCATGTTGAGGTTCCAAACACAGACCATTATCGTGTTGAACTTGCTCATACTGAAGCATTCGCGAGCTCACCGCAGCAATGGGCAGAGACTGTTGTGCAATCACTTTATCATACAAACACTGACATCACGTTTGATAAACTCGAATGGCAAACCTATCAAGATAGCAGCCAACACCAATATCGTGCTGCGGTGTTTTATCAGCAACAATTAGAAGCCGTGATAATGATTGGGCCAATCCCCAAACTTCCTGAACGGGACTGGATTCCACAACTATTCAGCCAAACAGAAATATCCTATGAAGAACGTTTAGCGTTATTGTCAGGCCGACCGCCAAATGGCAGCAGTAATGTAGGCCCCATTGTATGCGCCTGTTTTAATGTGGGAGAAAACACTATTATTGATGCCATTCAAACACATAGTGTTAGCCAATATCAGCAAGTAGGAGAACTACTTAAAGCGGGCACTAATTGTGGTTCCTGCGTTCCTGATATAAAAAGATTAATAAAAAAACACACCTAAAGACAACATTGAAAAAACTAATACAGAGAGAAAACTATGATCCGCAGCATGACAGCCTTTAGCCGCAAAGAAACCAAAACTGAATGGGCTGATATTTCCTGGGAAGTCCGCTCGGTGAATCACCGCTATTTAGAAATCCTGCCTCGACTGGCCGAACCTTTACGCGATATTGAAAACACTATCCGAGAACGTATTCGAAAACGTCTAAGCCGAGGCAAAGTGGAATGCACTTTAAAGCTAAAAACGGATCATCTTGCCCCTTCTAACCTATCCGTGAACGAAGTCGTTGCCAAACAACTCGTACAAGCGGCTGAACAGCTAAAAAGTATTGCACCAAACGCTTCACCATTATCAACACAAGCCATCCTCAACTGGCCCGGCATTCTTACCACAGAAGAATCAGATTTCAGCGACATCCGTAAAGCAGCATTAATATTGCTAGAAGAAAGCCTTGATGATTTTATCGAACACCGTGAGCGTGAAGGACAAGAGCTCGCTCGCTTGATAAATGATCGCCTCGATTCGATCTTAATCCATGTCGCCACCGTTAAAGAACATTTACCGGACATCCTTAAAGCCCAACGACAGAAGATTTTAGCAAAACTCGAAGATGCACAAGTAAATCTTGATAACGACAGACTTGAGCAAGAGATGGTTCTTATTGCACAAAAAGCAGATGTGGACGAGGAGATAGATCGCTTAATAACTCATGTCACTGAAGTCCAGCGCAGCCTCGAAAAAGGTGGAGCCTGCGGAAGACGTTTAGATTTTTTGATGCAAGAATTAAATCGCGAGGCTAATACCCTAGGGTCGAAATCTATACATACCGTAACAACACAAGTTGCGGTAGAGTTGAAGGTGTTAATTGAGCAGATGAGAGAGCAGATTCAAAATATTGAGTAACCTCGATAAAAACTACCGCTAACCCATCAACTTGAGACAGAAATACTTTCTATTTGATCTTCACTTTCAAATTCAATGAGCCAGACAATTCGTATAGTTAGACTAAGTAAAAAATACCATACTTAGTCTAACTAACGCCCTCTTAAGGCCGCTGAATAGCATTACCCTGTTTCAACGTGTCTATAATAGAAAACAAATTGCTAACAATGGCAACAACAACCAATGACCAAACGATCATTGCGCCACTCGGTAAATCGAACACACTAGAGAAAATCAACCCCAGACCATAGCCTCCAGCACCAATTAGCAACGCTTTCGCTATCCAGGTTTTATTCGACAACCGAAGCGTCGCCAAAGCAGGAATTATTAAGCTTGTGAACACGAGATACACACCAACAAGTTGCACGGACATCGTGACGGCCACAGCAAACGGTAAATAGAAATTCAGTAACGAATGTTTAAAGAAGACTATTGCCCCCAACACTAATGATGAAATAATAATAGTTGGCCACAGCTGATCCCAAGTAATCCAGAGTATTTGCCCTACTAATAACTCTTTAAGATTTTCACCACCATGAGGATTACCCGCCAACGCAATGATGCTGCCCGTAGCCATCAGTACAAATAGCGAACCAATGATTGCCTCTTGATACTGCGCCCAATATCTTTCAGTCCAATTTAATAACACCGCAGAAATAATCGCTGATGTTCCAGCGCTAATCTGGATCAACAGTAAGTTCTCCTCTTCAAACATCAAACCTGCCACCACCACACCAAATGCGGCACTTTGCGCGATAGCCAGATCAAGGAAAATGATCCCCCTTTTCAACACTTTCCGCCCAAGAGGCACATGAGTAACCAAGACCAGAAGCCCTGCAATAAATGCAGGGCCGATAATAGACAAATCAATCATTTGCATTGTTCAGCACCTAACAATTGATCAATCATGGAATCGAATAAAGTAAACAAGTCAGTCGTTTGTTGACTACCTCCTACGGTATAAGCTAATTCTACCTCACAGATTCCCGTTCTTTTGGCCAGCCACACACTCCCTTTCTTATTGGTAAAAGGAGCACGCACGATAGCATAAGCCGGCTTCGATTCCATTTGGGTAACGAGTTGGCTCAAGTGGCTAGATGTAGGAGGAATGCCTGGCAAAGGTTCAATGGAAGCGACCATATCAATACCCAACCAATTAAAAAAATACTCCCAGCTTTTGTGGTGAACCACAACGGCTTGCCCCTTGAGAGGCGCCGCTTTCGTTTCCCAATTTGTAATGGCTTTCAACCAACGTCCTTTGAAATCACTAAAACGTTCAAGGTAATACGCTTTATTATCGCTGTCCAATACCCCTAACCGGTCGGCAAGTTTTTGTGCTATCGAAAGCATTCGATAAGGATCCTGAAACGCATGGGGGTTACCTTCAGGATGAACATCACCTTGAGAGCGATCAGCAACACTCCCTGCACCTATCAGCTCCACTTGTTCTGCCGCCATAAACAAACCTGGCTCTCCCTGAACCTTAGGATTCGCCCCCTTTTTTAGCAATACCGGAAGCCAGCCAATCTCCAGACTAGCACCCGTACAAACCACCATATCAGCTCGACGTACTTTATTGATTAAACTAGGGCGCGCCTGAATATAATGCACGTCCTGCTTAGCGTGGGTTGCCACGGAAACAGATACTCTATCCCCGCCCAACTCCTTTGCCAGCGCCTCTAGCTCAGGTTCACACGCAAAGATTTGCATATCCGCCAAAGCTGATGAAGATAAAACACCTAACCCACAAACAAAACACAGTTTTAGTAAAATTCTATTTATCATTGTGCCTCCCCCCTTAAAACTGATGAGCGCCGTGGGCACCAAGACTTACATTGTACTGTAGATAAATTTGATTAAAAGATTCGCTTCTCGCTTTTCCAAGATCTTCATCAAACTCACTGATATTTGCTCGCGATAACTGTAATCTGAATTTAGAGTATTCTGTAGGCTGCCAGGTAGCTGCCAAAGAAACTCGACGTGAATCTCCCAACTTGTCAGTGGACTCCTCTTTCAATTCATTCACCATGCCAGCCATTTCATAGCGGGCCCCGATGCTCCAACGTGGCGCGATGCCATAAACCGTCTGCAAATAGAACGCATCTTGATCTCCAGTGACTTCTTCTCCTACCTCATCAATATCGCTAGCGGCTTCTATAGTTAGTTCTTTACTTACATTAAAATATTCTGCCTGTAACGTGAAACTTCCTTCACCGAAGGAACCGGTCGGTAGTTTTTTATAAACAACATCCAAACCCCATAACAGAATATCACCCTCTAGCAATTCAACATCCGGCGTTTCACTGTGATCCTCCTGGTGTTGACCTGTTCTTGCTAAAGAAAGCCCAAGCTGCAGCTCACTACCTGTGCCAATTTCCGGCGCAATCTTTAAAAAAGCAGTCGATAACCGAGGCCCCGCGCCCTCCTTCAATTCGTCATGTTCCACCTCGGCACCAAACTTATCCTGCTCTCCCTGGAATACCTCAACACCCACCAAGGTATAAAAGGGGGTCGCGGGTAAATAGGTAACCTGGAGTCCGCTATCAACCAAACCATGATCACCAAAAAATGTCTGATGGGCCAAAGTTTGATCTGAGAACGCCCAGCTGTGTAGGTGTTGTTGATTGTGATAACCAATTCCACTAAAAAATTTACCTGCCTTCATTTTCCAGCCAGAAGGTAAAGATCGCGTTTCAAAATACGCTTCCTCAATTTCAGTCTCGCCATTTGAAAACGCCACCGTGATCCAAGCATCAAGATGAGGGTCTACTGTACCGGACATCGTTAATTCTGCTTCGCGTATATTAAAACCACGTTTAAGCTCCCCATGACCGTGCTCTTCTTCATCGTGACCGTGACTTCCCAGGATCCCACTCATTTCTTCAATATGCTCAATCCCATCGCCCCCTTTATTATCAGAATAATAAACACCGTCTAAGATCACCGAAATTTTTGGGTTAAAGGATGTATCATTATTTGATTGGGCGTAAGTAAAGCTACTCACTAAACAGGCAGCAGTAATCGCTGCAGATAAAACAGTATTTTTCATTGTTCGTTCTCACAAAAAACAGATAGCAGATAACCGTGCAGCCATAGGCGACACAACCATCAAAATTAATTTACGTGTATCGAAATTCGTATATTTATATGTCTGTATTTATGAGAAAGCAGGGGGGGCTCTAGCGCTGTAAAAATTGAAGGAAGGTGCCCTTAGCCCATCGACAACCGAACGGGTTATTGCTGACAAAGGAGAAAACGAATGAAAATGAGGAGCGGATTCCACGTTGCTATTATCAAGATAATCCGCAGCGAGACAAATACTACACTGTTCCAGATGAACTGACTGCTCATCATCAGACAATTCATAAATGGACTGAACCATCTCCAATGTATGTACAGGCAGGTGGACAACAGCGACTAACTGCGCAGCAAGAAATATCCCGCTAAGCAGATAACGGTGCCATTTATTTTCCAACCAACCTTTCATGTAACCCTTCTAACTGAACAAGTAATTTATATAGAGCGTCTATTGAAGCAATATACAATATACTAGGCGCAAGGACATTGTAAATACTTTATTTTACTCCATAGCTTTCGCTAAATTTCTGACCGCCCCTCGTAATCCCTCGACTCTAGCAGGGTTCACTCAATGAAACTGCTTAACCTAGTTTGCTAACTATAGATTAACCCAACTATCATATATTCAATCCATTAATGAGTAAACGAATTCACCTCATCATCAGTTAGATAACGCCACTGGCCAACGTCAACATCAAGAATGATATTGCCAATTTTTTCACGATGTAATGACACTACCCTATTACCCACTGCAGCAAACATACGCTTAACTTGATGATACTTACCCTCCATTAACGTTAAGCGTACCTCTTTCCGGTTTATAATTTCCAATTCTGCTGGCAACGTTAATTTTGATTCGCCTTGCAACTGAACACCACAAAGAAATTTGCTGGCAACACCCTCAGCAATAGACCGAGACAACCCAACTCGGTAAACTTTCTTGCACTGTTTTGTCGGCCTAATAATATCAAATGACCAACGTCCATCATCAGTCATTAACACCAACCCTGTTGTGTCAGCATCTAAACGCCCAGCCACATGAAGCTCGGAAACTTTATCAATATCTACGTAATTAAATAAGGAAGGGTATACTTCATCTATATTTGAACAAATCGTGTTCTGGGGTTTGTTCATAAGAAGATACCGAAAACTACGTGTTTTCAGTATCTGGCCATTAAGTACAATTTGGTTATTCTCATGGACCTGAGTAGCTTCGTTAATAATCACCTCATTATTAACGAACACTTTCCCTTCTCTTATCAAATGGGTCACTTCATGCTTCGTTAACTCAGTACTTTTACCAACAAATTTATCAAGACGCATTATAGGATGTGTCCCCAACCATTACCTTAGTGCTACGACTTATCTTTCCATTTTGCCCACGGATCAACATCACGTCCAACGGAAGCACGTGGAGAGCTTGGCGCGTCACGGTCACTCTTCATCGGCCTCTTATTGTCCCGGCTGTAAGAGTTTCCGCCTCGGCGAGCTTCCTGACTTCGTTCTTCATATTTCTTAGCCCGCTTTTCGCGCAACTGCTCAGCATCGTCCAAACTTAATTCAGCAGGCTCACCTGGTACTTGATGCCCTGGAATAATACGATCTCTTGGGGGCAATGCAAACTGTTCGGAAGACGCTCTAGGTAGGTTTTTAAATTCATACAAATAAAACCCTTCAACTTTTTCTCGCGCCCAGTCCGTTTTTTTAAGAAACTTAATACTGGAATTAACACTCGGATTAGTCTTAAAACAATTGATATTCAAATAGGCAAATAAAATCTCAAAACCGTAATGGTCTACTATTTCAGTCAATAGCGCTTTTAACCCCACTCCGTTCAGGGGGTTATTTTCGTAAATAATCTCATTGTTCATACTAATATCCAATCAAGAGGTTTACGTTCAAAGCACTCGGTGTAATACCCGATACCTTAACCGCCGAATTATAAGTGAAGCACATCTTAACTTCGTTTAGGCAATACCCTACTCATTCTACATCATCCGGGGATTCAGAGTGATTGTCGAAATATTCCTAAAGAGTCTTACAGGGTTGATTTCTAGAATCATTCAACAGAGAAATAAAATTATTCTTTAGATATCAATGGCTTATAATAGCTATTCACCATCATATAGATATGAAGCTGACTAAACAAAGCTACACGCAGCGTTCAGGCATAACCCATTTTCGTTGACATATTAACATACCAATACGGCTATCATACCGAATAGCCGTATAACTGAGCGTTATTATGAATACAAGCCTACGAATGAGCAACTAAATGAGGTCGTTGATGTTTGAGGGGCGCGCTTGGGATGGTTTTGAAAATCTACAAAAAATGCTGTGCTCAAATAACTCAAGTATCGGACTATGAAAGCCAAAACAACTACAATATAGTCTATCTCGTTTATAGTTTTAACGCCCATCCCAAAAAAGACAGGCTACTATACAAATGTCATTAACCCCTCATTCTACGCCTTGCCACCACTAACCCAGCAATACCAAAAGCAACCATCATTGCCACTCCTGGTTCTAGTGAATTTGTTTCCAAAAAACTCGAAACACGCGGGCTACTAGTTATAAGTGCCGCAGAACCCCCCGTGCTGATTAAAGAAAGTAGTATTACTCCAAGAACCCGCTTCATTTGTTATTGCCCCAATCATCAATGTTAAATAGTTGTTTTCTGATGCTCAGTAATATAACAACAAGGATCATTTTCGTTTGTGAAAAAGTAACATTGAAAGTACGTACTAATGTCAGAATTCAATGTGCCGCTAAAGCAACCAATTTGCCTTAACCGACAGGAGTACGTACTATATTTTATTCATACTCTGGGCAATGCCTTTAACACATGAAACAACCTAATATAAGACTACCCGCTGCATTTAGCCGTTCACTCATTCAGGCCGCAGCTGTACATAGTTTGCCTATCGGTGAGACGCTTAAAAGTCTTTCATACGATTTTTCACAACTAACAGATAGTTCAACCATTGAGCTAGGAGCATTATTTGACTTAGCCGACGCCCTTGTAGCGACGGCCCCTTTCAATACGGTACTGCCCCTCGTAAAAATCATCAGCTACGAACAAATTGATGAATTAATGACACTGATGGTAACAGGAAAGACCATGCGCAGCTGTCTAGAAAATATCATCTCACTTATTGGTACAACCTGGGCACCCGGTTTTACGGCGCAATATCATTGCACTCAAGACAATGACTACCTTCGCTGTCACAACCAGTCTCACTTGTCCGCTAAACAACTTCAATTTTCAGTCGAATTCGTTTTTGGTACTTTTCTTCGCGTTGGCCCACTTCTTAACGGACATGAAAATATCGTAAAAGAAGTACACCTCACTTATGACACGTTGAATGCCCAAGAATATGAATCCGTTTTTCAATGTCCTATTTTATTCAAGCGACCGTTTAATCAATTAGTTTTACCTGCCGGAATAGCGAATAAACCCCTGGCGTCGTATTGCCCGGAACTGGAAAATGATGCAATCTCAGCACTCAGAAAGAAAATCTCAAATCTGGCAAAAAACGAAGGTATCATCTCTCAGGTTATTCACGCATTACGTCAACTGGACGATGGTGAAACCCTAAACATTGATATCGTTGCAAAGGCGCTAAACGTCAGTGTGCGATCCTTGCAACGAAAGCTAAAAGAGTCTGGCGTTACCTTTTCAGCCCTACGGGTAGAATTTTTAATTGAGCAAAGTAAATCCCTACTAGACCAACCCGATTTAACCATGGATATGATTGCCGAGCGTTTAAGCTTTTCAGACCGGGCAGCTTTTTCTAGAGCGTTTAAGCGCATCGTCGGAGTATCTCCCTCTCAATATCGACAACAACCCTAATATGTCAACTATCAACCCCCAGCTTGGCGCATAGGATCACCTTCCGTCACTTACCAACATAGCCCTCCTTGCAGCGTTGAACTAAGATCAGTTCATCGATCTATACAACAATCAATTCAGTGTACAACCCGACGGGGAGAAAGAGACATGACCGCCAAAGAGAACATCGCCGCACATCAAAAAGATACCCTAACATCGTTGGGCATCAACATTATTGAAGATTTTATCGGCGCAAGGTCTAGCTCTCGCCCTAATGAACGCTTGGAAGAAGTCCGCCAACGAGCGCTACGTTTTAGGGAACGTTTTCTGGCTGCCCCCCCTGTAGACTACTTTCAATCCGTCGATATTGTTTCTGCACCTTATCCAACGAAATACGCATACCTTAACGCTGTAAAATCGCTGATGCCGTTTATATTCTTAGGTAATCGCGCTTTCATTATTCAATTTCAAACCAGCCAAGGCAAAAAAACGCTGCTGTTTGGCCCTGCTGATGTTGAAGGAAATACCAAAACACCGTTCTTTAAGTTACTGACCGATAAACTAGGACGTGTAGGTGATATGACAAAAGAAAAGCTATTACCTTTCTATAGCTCTGTAGAGGCCGAACTTCAAAAAGCCGGTATTTCCCCTGAATCCATTGATTACATTTCTTACGATCATCTACATACTCAAGAACTTCGTAAATGGATGGGTAGCAGCACCACACCTGGCTATTTCCCCAACGCCAAATTACTCGTAATGCGTCAAGAATGGGAGTCTGCTCAAGGTCTTTTGGTCACCCAAAAGAAATGGTATTGCCCAGACGGTACCCGAGATATTCCCGCTGAGCGTGTCATCTTATTGGACAACAGCGTTATGTTAGGAGACGGTGTTGCATTAGTACAAACGCCAGGACACACAGAGGGTAATCACTCCCTTGTGGTTCATGTAAATGATCAAATTTATGTTTCAAGCGAGAATGGCATGAGTGTCGATAGCTACGCGCCATTACAATCGAATATTCCAGGTGTAAAAAAATACGCTCAAACCTTTAATATGGAAATCATTCTGAACGGCAATACATTGGAAAATAGTATTGATCAGTACATTTCTATGGTGATGGAAAAAACCATCGCCGGACCAAACCCTGATCATCCTGGTTTCTTCAATGTGATTTCATCATCCGAGCAAGCACATACATGGCATACACGCACCATTCAACCAGCCTTTCGATTTGGCCAAATGAAAATTGGGCGTTACCAATCATAGCCAAAACCAACCATAGTCAGACAACTCAATACGTTAGGTATATGTATGATTAATAAAACCGTATGGATAACCGGCGCAGCGAGTGGTGTGGGGCGACACCTTGTTAGTGCCTTTGCTAAACGAGGCTACTTCGTTTTTGCCTGTGATATTAATGCCGAAGCGTTAGCTTCAGCAACGCAAAAAGATCAATGGCCCCCGCACAACGTTGCCACACATGTAATGGACATCTGTGAAGAATCTCAGTGGCTAGAGGCACAAAAAGTACTGGCCACCCATCGCCCAACTCTCGATATCATGCTCAACGTGGCGGGTTACCTCCAACCAGGTTTCCCCACTGAGCTTACCGGGAAAGACATCAGTAAACACCTTGATATCAACGTCAAAGGGCTTATGTTGGGGTGCCAGACCGCGGCAAACTGGATGCAAGATAACAATCAAAGTAAACATGTAAACAACCAGGCTGGGCATATTATCAACTTTTGCTCCTTGGCCTCGTTATTACCCACCCCAGGCCTTTCTGCTTACAGTACATCCAAATTTGCCGTAAGAGGTTACTCGACATCATTGGCAGCACAGCTGGCAGAACACAATATCGCTGTAACATTACTCTGCCCAGACGCCATCGCAACGCCGATGTTAGATTTACAAACACAACACAAGTCCGCAGCATTAACCTTTTCAAGTGGCAAAGCGTTAAGCACGACGGACATCGAGAACGCGTTATTTAACGATGTTCTCACAAAGCGACCTTTTGAAGAGATACTCTGCAAAAGCACATCAATGAAAATAATGGCAAAACTGCTCCTTGCCAGCCCTACACTGTTTATCAAAGTACACAGTAACCCTGTCATTAAACGTTTTATGACGAAACGAGCTGAAAAAAATCAGCAGCGTTATTTACGCGACATGTAATATCAATAAAACACTTCGTTTACATTTCCTTTCCATGTAACACTTGTTGATTTTTCAATCAAACGCCTATAATTCGCTCGATTTTTAACGGGAACGCACATTAACGAACCATAATTAGTTAATATCGCAAATACATGAACAAACAGTTCCCCATACTGACTCGTCGTTATTATAAGGTTTCACTCATGATTAAAGCTCCATCAAAGCTTAGCTCTCTATGCGCGCTAACATTTGCAACCACAACATTACTCGGTTCAATCAGCGTTACTCACGCTCAAAGCAATACCCCTCACATTGATGCAGTAACCCAAACACTAGAGAATCTAGCCCCTGGGTCACAAGGTACGGTTTGGGAGCGAACTACGGGTAATAAAATTGCTGAAAATGGTGCATTTGATAGTAGCTGGTTACTGCAATCGCCTAATTGCTGGGGCGAAGCTGACTGCTCTTCTGCATCAGGAGCACAGGCCTTAGCGGATGCGATTTATCAGGACATAGCCAATGCGACCCAATGGATAGATATCACCACCTTGGTAACCTACCCTGATGGTATCTTTCAAAAAGCGATTGTTGATGGCATTAAACAAGCGAGAAGCAACTACCCCAATGTAACCATCCGTATCCTCGGTGGTACACCTCCTGGAATGGGTAACTTCGCAAGCTCGGCGACAGAAAGTGCCGCAGCCTACCTAGCACGACTAGAAAACGATTTAGGCCCTCATGCCAACGATGCCAACCTTGTAGTGGCTGGTGTAGAGACAAGCTGGTTATACTCATGGAACCACTCAAAAATAATTGCCGTTGACTCGAAAACAGCCATTGTTGGCGGGCATAATCTATGGGAAGGAGCTTACGGTAACGTTGCCAATCCTATCAGTGATGTAACAATGCGTCTTAGCGGCCCAGCGGCCGAGTCATCTCATAAATTTGCCGACCAATTATGGGATTTTGCCTGTACTTGGAGCAGTAGTTGGTGGAATTCTACTTTTTATGTCGATGTTGAACGTGGTGACGGCGTTAGCTGGTGGTCATGTCCATCTACACACTCATCCCGTCCAATAGTAGACACTGGATCTGCAACCGTACTTGCCTTAGGTGGTCTCGGTTTTGGAATGGAGGTACCTGGAGGTACTTCTGGTGGCTTAGCACCGGCTAATGACAGCGAAGCTGCTTGCTCAGGGTTATTCGAGGATTATATTAATAACGATAGTGATTACAGCGTTGCCAACCTTGAAGAAGAAGGCTTACGTGCATTAGTCAACAGTGCTGAGAGTAATGTTTACTTATCACAACAAGATTTAATTGCGCCTTGTGCTCCGCCTTTTGCTAACTCTTATTATGACGCTCGATTATTCGACACCCTGGCTGAAAAACTCATTAACAACATTCCCGTTCGCATCATGGTTAGCTCCCCTGGAGCCAAACAAAGCTTACTAGCGCCTTATTCCAACATGAAAAAAATGACAGAAATATCCGATATTCTTGTACGAAAGGTCAAAAATCAACACAGCACTTCCCAAACAGATGCTGAAAATATCGTATGTAACGCATTACAACTTGCCCCTATGCGTATTACTGCAGGAATTAATACATGGAGCAATGGAAATGGCATAGCAAACCACGCAAAAGTGATTTCTGTTGATGACGCTGCCTTTTATATCGGGTCAAAAAACCTCTATCCAGCCGCCTTGCAAGATTTTGGTTTTATCGTTGAGGATGCTGGAGCAGCAGCAACATTTACCGCAGAATACAAAGAGAAGAGTTGGAACGAAGCGCGTTCTGCCGCTACGGTAGATTTTGAAAC
>CAJXZM010000019.1 GCA_913063125.1 uncultured Gammaproteobacteria bacterium
GTTTGGCATCGTACCCTCGGCGCAAAAGCACTAAGCATACAACGCTAGAAATTAATAAAATCAATGCGTAGGAAGGGTCTGCAATTGAACGTGATCAGTGTTTGCAGTTACTTGATCACTCTCTGCGTTAACTACTTAAAAGTGATCACTTTGAATTGCAAAGAGTGATCACGTTCAACTGCAAGAGGTGATCACTTTGGACCGCAGAGGGTGATCATTTTGGTCCGCAATATGCATCAATGATACCCCTTCTCACCCAACACTTAAAGGTCCTCGTGACAGGCGTTTTATTATGGCTTTGTTAGCTAATGAAACGGCTACACATGACTTGTCACACATAGTAGGTGCAAGGAATATTTGGGATTTGTGTGCTCGACTAAAGAAGCAAGGCTGGTTAATTAACACAGTCCAGAAGCCCTTTACTGATCGAGATGGAAAAAAGACCAAAGCTGGATTCTACTCCATTACCCCCTCTCAGATACCGGTTGCTGTTGAAGTGCTTTTCCCTCAAGTGGGGGTGGAGTGATGGCTAGATCAAGAAATATCAAGCCCGGTTTTTTTAAGAATGAATATCTGGCCGAGCTTCCATATGAATACCGACTTTTGTTTATGGGGCTGCCGCTGCTAGCGGATAGAGAAGGGCGGTTGGAGGATAGACCTAAAAAAATAAAGATGGAGATTTTTCCCGCTGACTCAATTGATGTTGACGATGGATTGAGTGAGCTTGAAAAGGCTGGCTTTATTCTTCGGTACTCTGTTGATGGAAGTGCTTATATTCTGGTGCTCGCATTCGCTAAGCACCAGCATCCCCACCATGCAGAGAAGCACAGCGTAATACCAAAGCCTGAGGCTGATCCTGGAAAAGCCTCAGACAATACCGAGACTAATCCAGAAAAAGCGAGTTCCAATCCGTCTGATTCCCTTAACCTGATTCCTGATCCCCTTAACCTGATTCCTGATAAAACCCCTTGTGTGTCTCCTAACGTAGAAACACAAGCTATACCAAAAAAACGCTTCGATGAATTTTGGGCGGTGTACCCAATCAAGCGAGAAAAGAAAAAAGCACTCGATGCATGGAGGCGTAAAAAACTCGATTTAATCGCTGACGAAATAATTCAGGACGTGAACGACCGAAAACTAAACGACAAACAATGGGCGCAAGGTTACGAGCCACACCCAACCACGTACATTAATGGGGAAAGATGGGATGATGAATTTACAGGCCGAACTGAAAAAACAGCAGCAGCGAGTCAAAAAACAGGAACCAGCGCCATTGATCGAGTCCTCGCAGGAATTGAAAGGGGTAATGTTGACGAAAACGGAAATGGATCGTTTGTGGGTGATGATGACTCAGCTCTACGGTCACCGGTGGGTGAGCAGCTACGGGGAGATAGTGGACCCAATGGGAATATGGGCGGCGTCATTGAGGGGGATTTCATTCACCATGATTAAATCAGGGTTTAATAAACTGGTTGCACTCGCTATGCCGTGGCCCCCATCAGCGCCTGAGTTTGTCGGGTTATGTAAACCCAGTAAGGAAGACTTTGGTATCCCTGATCAGCAAGAGGCTTGGTCGGGTGTTGATCGGTATCGGAGAAATAAAAAATACCAACCGACCCCTTTTGAATACGCGCTGTTTAGGAACCTAAGTCGGGAGTTCTTTGATTTGGATCGATTGACCGTTGACGCACATAGAAAGCGTATTGGTGTTGTTTATCAGGCGTTGAGTAAACGGGTTATGGCAGGTGAAGCGCTCGAAGATGCTCCAGTTCTTGTTGAAGACAAAAACAAAGCAGCCCGGAAACAAGTGTCAAAGGAAAGCGCAAAGCGCCACCTTGAAAATATTAAGACGCTCCTGTCATAAACTGACAGAGATTCGTAGAAGGAGGGTGGTTATGGCTTCTTGGAGCCAGTCTAGGGTAGTAGTTACAGAAAAGTCACCCAGAGGCTCAAGGTTACCCTCTACGGCAGTGCGGTGCTCAGTGATGCAAGGGCTGCTATCAAATCTAAAAAGAGGTGAGAGGTCCAACAAAAGGCTGTCGCCTTCAGTTTTGAAGCTGTCGCCTAGTTCGATGTGCCTGATAGGAAAAAATGCGGTGCAAGTTTATGAACGATGAGACGGCAGTATCTAGTGATACGGGTAATCAAGTGAATAATATTTTGATGCAATTACATTATTTGCTAGGGGACGGTGCTGGTGTTGGATGTGGTCAAGCGGTGAGCGAAGACGATGATATGTATTCAATAAGTCGTTTGGTGAATCTGTATTAAGTGATTCAAGCTCTTTTACGACAAAGTATCTATACCATCTAACGGTATAGCGATTTAAATACGAGGGTTAAATTGAACCGTCTAACGGTACAGTCAGGCCCTTTTTCGTAGGAACGCTGCACCGTTAGACGGTGACCTTCTAAGATATTTGCCATATGTACATGGTTAAAGTGATGAATACTCATTAAGTTAATCAATTTAACAAGAACCATAGCAATGTCGTCAAATTGTAATTGTTGTCACTATCACTTTGTAAAAGGATTGCAGTGAGGGTAGCGGGTTAATGAAAGGTTCTAGGTATGGATGCAGGTAAGCGGGCCAGCCTAGAATTGTTAAAGTGCTTGTATTGGTGCTATTACATGTATGTTGGATTCTAGCAGGCCCAAGCTAATTCCCCTTCCATCCTGTCCATGGGGGTGGCCGGCCAAATAAAAAAGGGTCCTTCTGGGGTTTGTTCTTTACTACGGGTATAAGCATCGCGGTTTCTCACCAATAACCTTTTTCCCTAAGGGGTTCCGCTTCCGGTTACTGAGTGGCATTCTGTGTGTGGGGGGGGTATTGAAGCCCCGCTATTATAGTGTGGATTCGTGAATGTCTAGTGGGACGGTTGCAACTTGTTCGGGAATATGGGTTAAGTTACTGATGCTTAAAGAATGGAATGTTTCTATAATTGCCCCTCAGAAGCTTCGATAAGAACCAAGTCGTCGATGATGTTGATTTTGACTTTAATACAGGTAAAGTAGTTGTCCTAAATATTTCAAAAGCATAGAGTCTACCTCAAATAAAAAAGCAAGTGATGATTGCGGGCGACTGTTCTTGTCGTGAGGGCTACTTAATACATTGACTAGTGTTTAAGGAAAGGTATGAGCAATAAATCGGCAATCCCATTTTGGTCAATTGATGCATTTTTATATCTGGTAATGTCTCGAAGCTTTGATAGTAAATGGTCTTCTGAATTGCTTTCAAGGGCATCAACATTTATCGATTCATATATTCTATTCGAAAAAGTAGTTCTCCCTGAGCGATATAAAAAGAAGGCGGAGATAGAAATACTTGATCCAAAAGGGAGGATATTTGAATTCATTGATTCAGGCTCCTTAATTCATTCAGATGAATTAACCAAAGGGATTTCTATTGATTTGTCTCTAAACTTTTTAAAGTTTGAAGAACTAGAAGTGGAGAACTATAAATGGCTTTCCCAGCATATAGGCCATATAACCCAGGAAGAATATGAAAGCATAATGAAAGACTCTTCCACTACTATGGCCCAGTTACGTCTTTGGCAAATGTCTCTTTTAAATGAAATTTCTGATTTAACGAATAGCACTTCAATATTACCGTTATCACTACAAAATATAGACACTGAAACTTCGCGAATTATGCCATTCCAAGTACAAAAAACATCTGATCTTGATTTGCATTACCAACAAACTATTAGGTCTATTTCAGCAAGCCTGGGAGAACCTTTTACGGATTATATTGAAAATATACCTCCTTTTTTTACGCTATGGATTGATCAGTCGCTATCAAATGAGCATTCTTTCGATGTGTTAATCCAGCTTAGAAGAGATTTCGAGCCTCTTAGGGATCAAGGCTCAGAATTTAAGAAATTAATCGCTAGTGCGCCTACGTTGAGAGGAAAGAAAGAAATAATTGATGAGTGGAATTATTCATGGGAAACCCTCCACAAAGGCGATTTTAAAAAGCCGCAGTTTTTACGAAAGAAAATGTCGTCAGCTGAAGTGTCAAAAGCTATTGTAAAGCCCCAGTCGGCGGGTATATCTAGTATTGTCCAGTCATTTCTTGAGTACCGAGAGGAAAGTAAGGCATATAAAAGGTTTAGGATATACGGTGAATTATATAATGAGTTGGATGGCATAGAAGGCTCTAGGGAAAAGCTAAAAAGTAAATTCTCTGTAGATTTAGTAAATATTATCTAGTGCTAGCGCATTAGACTTCTCGACAAAGGAGTACGCTTGAGAAAAAAAGTATCTTTTTCAGTTATGCTTTCTATCGCAACATTCCTCTTAGGCCTATGTATAGGGGCTTCTGAATACAGGAGTGCTTTAAGTGGCATTAAATGGACTGATGTAGCGTCACTATCATTTACTTTTTTTGGGTTTTGCCTTGCTTTTTACACATATAGCCAGTGGCTTAACAACAAGAAAAAAGAAGATTCCTACCTTATTGCAAAGAAATATCTGTCGGCAATAGATCAAGTTCGTGAATGCCTGAATGACTTGTCATACCATTATCATTACTTGTGTCCTGTACCTGGGTTGCTTGTAGAGACAAAAGAAATGTCAGCCCAAAGAATTGAGCATGTGAATAAAGTCTGGCATGAACTCTACCAATCGAAAGTTAAGGTGCTAAATTCTAAGCGAGAGTTAGCTTTTTGGAAGGTGTCATTAACAGAGGATTTCAGTGAAAAGCATGATAGTTTTATTAAAGCATTAGATTCGATTAGCGTAGTTTCTAATTGTTTAAATAGTCAGCTCTATCACCTTCTACTTAAAGACGGTGGTAATATGAATGAAGTCGAGCGAGAGAAGAAAATGCTTGATGAGAAGTTTTTTGCTGCACATAAAATAATCAGCGAACGCATAGATATGGGGTTTGAAAACGTATTCTCCTTCAAGTGATCAAAAGAAAACTAGAAGGCGCTAGCAGTTGGGGGAGGAGGGGCAGCTCACAACCCTTTGCTGACGTTCACGGAAACGTGTGATTAAACTTCTTATGCCCTAGAACGGTCATCCGTTTGTTTTTTGAAATTGTTGATTGTTCGACAAAGCGAATTAATCTTGATCTGTCAGGATTTTTGGTTGGGTTAAGTTGTTGATATAATTAGGGGCTATTTGTAGTTCGTAAGATGTTTAAACGCTTGGGAATATTACATACTTGAAATTCAGTAAAGTACACTGTTAGCTATAAAAGGAGAAATAGAGTTGTTTCAAATCTCAAATAAAGTTTATTGTCAGGGGAACTCGGAGACGATGCGTGGATTGGCAATTCCTATCGTAGAAGGGATAAAGCAACTATCAGAAGAGTATCCAGTTGAGACGGAATATGATTTAGGTCCCAGCTCCGGTCCCATGGCGCATGGGATCTCAGAGATAGCGGGCATAGTAGGAGTAACTGCTTTCGTTGGTTCATGGGCGGCGACCAAAGCCTTGGATGAAATCTACAACTTGAAATTGTCACCACTTATAAAAAGTAAATACAAAGAATATTCCGATAAAGCTAAGACTAAGAAGAAGTATGCGTTAACCATAGCTATGATAAATCAGGAAAAAGACATTTGCTTACTTATTGCATGTATAGGACGTACACCTGAAGAAATTGACATTGCCGAAAGCCATGTGGAATCAGTTTTGGACTACGTGCGATCAAAAGACCTAGATGCGAAGAAAAAGGAAGTTTTGCTTGTTGTTTTGGAGGGTGAAAAGCTTAATCTAGAAATAGATGCGTTCCCAAACTACAGCGAAGCTATAAATAGTTTAAAGCATATGTATCCGGCAAAGATTCCAAAGGCTAATAAGAATACCAATAATAGTTAACAATAATCGGCAGATTGCCCTACGCAGAATACGCTTCGGAAACTGCGGTTGGCGTTAGGCAGTCGGGTTAATCACGAATCTGTGATAGAGAAATATATGGAATATGAAGAAATAAAAAGCTTGTGTACTGATAACGATATCTCGTTTGAAGAGAAAGAAAGGAGAGCGGGTAGAAAATCCTTGGGAATTAAACTCCCTAAAGAGCGTGAGTACACATTAATTTATGCGATTGAGGGAAGAACGTCTGAAACCTTTGCTGAAATACCTGAGTTTTACAAGTATCGTTTTATTAAAGGGTATGAAGCGATTTGGTCTCCTGAGCTTGACTACCTTGAATGTGAAGTGTTTGCGCCAGCTATGGGAATGCTGTTAAGAAGGCTGGTTCGTAAATTTGGAGAGGAAAATGCTACAACGGATGACGAACCTGTTGAAAGGGTATCAATCCCATCCCCGATACAAGGAGCGGAGATTGAACTAGGTGATTCTTCATTATATTTTCAAAATTTTTCATATTTAAAAGAGCAATTCCCTAGGGTGGCTTTTCGGCATGCTAGAGTCCGAAATTCTGTAACGTTAACGATTAGGAATGCGGGGGTAAAAAAGCATTCTGATGCATTAAATATTATTGTAAAATCTTTCGCTTCAATATGCTTCCAAATTAATGTTTCAGCAAACATATCTGTTCAGTTGGCTCCTGAGCGATTTCCGCGTAAAAGGGATTTTCATAGGGATGAAGAAAAAGTTACTCTATCACAGCCTCGATATGAGTATGATATTGAACCTTTGTCAATGTATTGGCATGCAGAAAACATGATGGGGATGCCCTTACAAGAATATTTTTCTTACTATCAAGCAATCGAGTACTACTTTACTGTTTATTCATTTGAAGAAGCTCAAAGAAAAGTAAGGAATCTTCTTAAAAATCCATTATTTAATATTGATAACGACAAAGACCTATCCAAGGTTTTGAATATTGTTAAATACAGCAATTCTAGTAATTCGTTTGGAAACGAGTTATCCCAACTAAAAGCAACTATTAAGGCTTGTGTGAATTTGGATGAATTAAGAGAGTGGATAGTAAACGACTTTGAAAGAACAGCATATTTTGAATCAAAGAAGGCAAAGAAAATTTCTAAAACAACAATTAAAGCTTCCTTCTTAGACGATGACTTTATCGATGCAATTGCCAAACGAATTTATGAAATACGGTGCCGAATTGTCCATACAAAAGGAACAGATGACAATGTTGATATACTTCACCCTTTTTCAAATGAAGCTAATGAGATTAAGCACGACTTAGAACTAATCAGTATTCTTTGTACAAAGGTCATAATTTCAAATGGGCGCCCAATGGGCGGTGTCAATGCCTAACAAGTCAAAGTGCTAGGGCTTGGTAAAGTTGTCACATTTTTTGCTCCCAAAAAATACGCCAATTTTACCAGCCTGGTGTTTGAGGCGTTAAATTTACAAAGGGATCAAGAATTGCTCTACACGATAATAATGGATTACAAAGGTGGAGCTTATATATCGCAGGGTGTTGGAACCAACCCGACTGAGGGTACAGTTGCAGCAATACGAAACCACAACTACTCCGATATTCCTGGTTTGGTGCCTGCCGACAAATCATTAGTCGTGTTAGAAATCGAAAGTGAGGGTTTGCTGCTCCTTCAAGAATTGAAGAAAGTGTATTGTGGGACTGTTTGGCTGATCGATGGCTATCTTTAATGTTGTTGAAATAAATAAAACTTAACAAGAAACAGCTGGAAAATAGCACAAAAGACGAGCCGTCTTAAGTGTTGAACGTTATGCATCAATAAAGGAGTACGAAGTTGACTGCTAGTTATATAGAAAGTTTACATTTAGAAAATGTAAGGCAATTCAAAGAGCTCAATGTAACTTTTAATAAAGGGTTTAATTTTATTGCGGGTCCTAACGGTTGTGGAAAAACCTCAATTCTCGCTGGAATATCTCATTGCTTTTCCCAGCACAGTTTTCAATTCTCCAGATTCAAAGATGATTCTCAGTTTTGGGCTGATATCAAAATCAATAATAATAGAAAAAGAATTGGATCTGGCCCTAACGCAATTGATTCGGCTGGATATAGAAAGGGCAATTTAAAATCATGGGTAAAGCCACCTGCTGCTGAAGGTAGAGAGATTCTATCAATTTACGAAGCAAATAAAAAAATCAAAGATTTTTGCCCATTATTTATTGGCGCTCATCGAAATATTAAATATAAGCAAATAAGCGGTATGCAACGAGAGCAACCTTTAGAACAGCAAATCAATAACAACTTATTCACTAGTTCGCAATCCTTATATGGAGAAAAAGAATCAAACATTAAGCAGTGGTTCGTAAATCGCTATTTTGTTATTGATAAAGACTGGGCTCAAGAAGAAAGATTGAATTGGTTTCATATGATCGAAAGCCTTCCTTTTATTGGGCCATTTAATAGTAATTTTTCTTATGTTACAACTGGGCAGGAATTGGAACCGGTCTTTTCAATTTATGGCGAAGAGTGTTACTTGGAAGAGCTATCTGCTGGGTTTCAGTCGGTATTGTCAATAATAGCTAATATATTTGAATGGGTAGAAGGAACTAATGAGCCAGGAGAGAGAATTGCATTGAATGCAGAAGGAACAGTTTTAATAGATGAGCTCGATTTACATCTTCACCCTGAATGGCAATTCAGCTTAAGAGAAGGCCTTTCAAGAATATTTCCAAATTTACAATTTATAGTAACAACTCATTCACCACATCTTCTTTCTTCTGCTGGAGAAAGTGAAGTTATTATTATGCAAAAACAAGATGATAATAGGTATACATTGCAACCATCAGAGATGAGATTTTCGGGGTGGAATACTGACCAAATATTATCTGAAATTATGGGAGTTAAAAGCCTCGAGAATAAAGATTACGAAAAGCTTGTGGCGATTGCTTTACTTAAAACTGAAGAGGGATCAGCGCAGGGGTTAAGGGATGCTATATCAAACCTTGTTGAGGTTTGTCACCCAAGTGATTCTATTGTTACCGTATTAAAGGCGCGCCTTGCTTCCATGGTGGCCTTACAGGATGATTAAATTAGAAAGAGAGGTCGAGCCTCAAGGAATGATAGATAATAAGGCACAATGGCAAAGTGACTTGCAGAGTGCCATTGCTAACTACGGTTCATATAAAAAAATCCCAGATAAAGAAAAACAAAAACTTATATCGTTTTATAGAAATGATGCGGTTAGAGATGGATTAATAAAAAGCTCATTCGGTAAGTGTGCCTTTTGTGAATGTATCCCTAGTGAAGGCGGAAATATTGAAATTGAGCATTTCAAGCCAAAATCCAAATATCCTGAGCTTACATTTGAGTGGGATAATTTTTTGCCATCATGTAGAAAGTGTAATGGTTCTAAGGATAGCCACGACACAGGGGTAGAGCCGATTATTAACCCTTACGATATAGATCCAAAAGATGCTTTCTATTTTAATGATATAGAAATTAGAGCTTCCAATAGTAACTTGAAAAAACAAGCTGAAAAAACGATTGAAGTTTGTGGTCTGAATACCGTAAGATTATGGAAACCAAGAGCAGATATATTAATATCTTTACGAATTTTTTCAAGGTCAATAGAGGAAGCTACAGAGGAATTAGCTAACGCTGATACTGATCGTAAAAGGGATAATAGAATAAAAAAACTAAGAGAAGCTATAGATACTATCGAAATGTTAACTGATTCAGCTGAAAAGTATTCAAGTTTCTGTTGTGATTTCTTAGAGCGTTCAGATGCTTACCTTAAGGCAAAGCAGTTGGTTGAAAATGCATGACAAGTTGCCTAAACGGAAAATAACAGTTGGCCATCGCCTTGAGATTGTAGCCAACCATTATTTTCCGCTTAGCAAGGCGTTTTACGTGTAAGGGAAGCATGAAGCGAGTAATTCAAGATTACGAAGTATCACTAAGAGATGAGCCCTCTTACTCTCGTAACGCAACAGATAGTCCGCGCATATATAAGCATGAGTATTGCCGTAGTGAAATGTACGAGCATATTTCCGCTCACGGAATAACTGTTGGTGATATTGAATCACCAGAGTCATCGGCCATTATATTAAGTGTCGGAGGTGCTTCAGGTGTCAATGAAAATTCGTTAGTTTATACTGGCAATACTATGTATGTTGCAGCAGGGGATGCAGTATTTGCGTTGAACCTATCATCACTTGATCATAAATGGTGAAATGACCTGTGTAAACACGTAACAAGAATCTACAGTCTGACTCCGCAAACTGTCACTTTTTGTGCAAAAATCCGCACAAAATCCGCCATCAAAAATTTGCTCGGTGATCCGGGCGTTAGACTCCAGGAAGGAATTCATGAAAGATATCGAACTCCCAATAACTCAGACGTTTTCAATAACTATAGATACTCATAATGTTGATATGAGTAACGCTGTAGAAATGGAAGATGGACGACTAATGGTTCCATTAGGAAATGTAGTTAATAATGACATATCCGCCATCACTGAGAAAGCTAGAGCTAATGGAGGGAAAGTTCTTTATGCGACAACTTCAATTGAACAACAGCTTGAGGGGCTACTGTTAGGATATTTCATGGGCCCGTTTGTCGAGCATGAAGAGCGGAGAGCAATGTTTGAGCGCGAAATTCTACAGTCATCTGCGTTATCATATAGCACTAAAAAGGAATTGGTTTCAAAGGTTGTCAATGAGCTTGGCCTCCTGCCGGGGAAGAAGAAGAATCGGCTTCAGAGTTCACTTAAAAAGATAATGGAGTGGCGTAACGCATTCGCACATGGAAAAGTCCAGCATGATAATATGCAAGGTTGCTTCGTTAATTATTATTCCGGTGGTAGTAAGCAGTTGAAGCTAACCGACGATTTTTGGTCTGATCTTGAGCTGATTTTCAAGGATTGCTTTGAACTATTAAAAGAAGCGCATGACAAAATTGATGGTGACGCGCCTAACGAATCAAACAAGAAGGACGCGCAAAAAACGAGCGCCTCTTCTTGAGGGCTGCGGATAACTGTTCTTATTGTGAACGATGCATATTACACTGTTAGACAATTAATCGTAATTCAACTTCATATAGGGAGCTTAAGAGTTGAGCAAATTTGAAAACTTTAATGTAAACGGTGGAAATAATCAATTCGGTGATAATAACACCCAGAATAACGTAACAAACAATAGCCATCATCATAACAATAATGGAAATAAAGATAGTGGCGAAAACCCCCTACCAATTGCTATCGGAGGTGTTGCTGGTTTAGCTGCTTTGAATTGGTGGTTTTTTAGCCATATTGATCAAGTGTATTTCTACCTAAATATTCTTACTATATCTTCAGCAGGTTTGTCATTTCTGGCTATAGCTGTACTCCTTATTACTAGCAATATCACCAAAGAAGATATATTCCGGTTTTTAGGTTGTGCTTTCTATGCGCTGGGCTTATTTGGTCTCGCTATACTAGCTAGAAACCATGCTCCACCCGACGTGATTCAGCTTTCAGAGCAGGTTAGGTTTATGGAGTTTTGGCGCGGGCTTACGGATCATGGAAAGGATCTAGTGGTAGCAAATTTCCTATCAGCAATATCCATCGGTATAGCTGCTGTAATGGTGCATTTTGGCTCAATTAGACAGTTCGCATATTCTCTCGCAAAAACGAATCGAACAGGTTTTTTCTACAGGATTTATTCTCTCAGCACTCCGTTTAAAATGCGCTTTGTGTCAGTTGTTATTGCTATATTTAGTGGTGTTGTATGGGCAGCAATGAATGGACAGTTACCTAGTATCAGTGCCTAACGAGTAGCACATAGGCGCTAATAAAATCGGCCAAAGAGCCAGCCGCTGTTACTAGTGCCTATGTGCGGCGTTGCCCTTGATCACGCCCCTTATCAGCAATGGTAGGTTTCTGCGTATTTACTGGCCTGTAAGGTGATAAGGATGAAGTGGAGCATCTATCGACAGTTAAACAACAGGTTGAGCGTTCCATTAGCGTCCAAAGAGCGAATGACCCAATGCCGTAAAAACTGACACTTGCCTTATGCTCTACCTGTCTTTTTGTCTTTTTGTCGTGTTGAGTGATTGATGAGTGCGGTGGGAAATTGAATGTACTTGAGACTTTAACGCCTCCAAAGCCACTAAGAAAAAGAAAACTGGTGTACGTTATGGCGGTGCGCCAGTTTTAATAGGGGGGGGGGTAATTGAACCGTCTAACGGTGCAGTCAGGCCCATTTTCGTAGAAACGCTGCACGGTTAGACGGTGAGCTTCTAAGATATCTGCCATATGTATATGGCTAAAGTGATGAATACTCATTAAGTTAATCAATTTAGTAAGACCCATAGAACAGGCGGGTCAGCAATCCACGCAATATGGATAAGGCAATCTGTGATATTATAAGGGCTGTAGGGCTAAGTTGTGTTTCTATAATTGACTAATTCTAGGCCGCGATAATAACAAGGTCTTGATTGCACGCAACGAAAAGGCTAAAAAACGGTGTATATTGTGGTTTTTAAGTAGCTGAGATATAAAAAAATAAATGGGTTTTGGGTGGGTGCTTGAATGAGGTGTGTGGATAACTGTTCTTATTGTGAGCGCTGCATATTACACTGTTGGGTCTTTTGAATAATCAGGAGGCACCCATCAATTACAAAGAGCTAGCATCCAAAGTGATGGCCGGTGAGTATGTGTGCGAAGTCCCTGATAAAGTTTGGGTTTCCACACTTAAATATATAGTTAGTAACATTGATCTCTTTGCTTTTGATCCAGTCAATATACATATGCTCTGGATTGTTAATGGAGGTAGTGTACGCAGGCATGTTAGCAATGATACATTGGTACTTTCTTGGCTAAAGTTGGCTTTACCAAAATATACAGGCGGTGAACTTGAGCTTTATCGGGGTGAATGTAAATTACTTTATGATCAAGGTTTGATCGGTTTTTGCTGGACTCCGAAAAAGGAGGTTGCTGAAATGTTTGCTCGAAGGCGAAACGCTATCAAGTCGGGTGGAGTGTTATTGAAAACTAAGGTTGGCGCTAATGCTATTTTGAGTGCTCCTAATAATCATAGCAAAAATTGGCTTGGTGAATCCGAGTTTACTTGTGATCCTACAAAACTTGGACCAATTGAAGTCCTGGAAAATTTCAAAAAGTCACATTAAATTGGTATACACTTAACAAAAGCAATCACTCGGAGCGGTTTTAAGCTGCTTTAGTTTCACTCAATCAACTTAAACTGCGCCTGGAGTTGCTGGCGTTAGAACGGAGAAGTTATAGGAGTGAGCGAGAGAAGTGCCCTAGTAACTATGTTATTAACCAAACAGTAAATGTTGCAAGCGGTATGGATCTGGGGTTTTCGAATTCCCCTGGTAAGATAGAAATAAACAATACGATAGTAAATTCTCAACCAAAGGAGGCGGTAGCTATGATAAAAACACCTATTAAAGCGAAAGTTAAACTGAAAGTTAAGGGGGTTGCTAGTGTACTTATCTTGCTACTGGGTGTGTACGGTGTACACCACGCTCAACCCTATAACTTTTTGTAAGGTTCTAGCAAGGCTATTAAAAATCGTTCCGGCCAATAAGCGTCCTCCACTGGACGCGCTAACGCGCGCCTTTTATAGCGGGTTAGATTTCTAGGAGAGTTAGCGCCAATGGAGAACAAATTTGTTTAATTTATTTATTTCATATAGCCCGGAAAGTTGGGACTCCTCGCCATATGAATGTGATAGAAGCCGAGCGGTCGTAGAATATACAGTTGATGAGATCAGCGAGCGGTATAAATTTTTCGATGACAATGCCATAAATGAACTGAAAAGTTTCCCCGCTTTATTTGTAACCGAAAAAGAAGCAACGCAATCCAGAATTGGTTATATAACAAATGTTAGGCGGCGGAGTGATGCTGCAGTTATCGATTTTGAATTTGATCCCATTCTTCCTGCATTGCCAATTGGTGCTATTGAAGCAATGCGAGTAGATATAGGCCTTGGTCGATGGGAGCTTTCTAGAACTCATTGGGCAGTTAAAGATGAACCACTTTTCGACATTCTGATTCGCCATGGTTATCTAAATTCGCAGCAAGTGGAAGCGTCGCAAAAATTACGAATACCTGAGCAACCGGTGCTGCCACCATCTCAAGAAGTCGATGGATGCTTTAACAACTCGCAAGTATTTATCGTTCACGGCCATGATGAAATTGCAAAGCTCGATGTCGCCAATTTCGTGACGAGCATAGGCTTAGAACCAATAATCCTTCATATGCAGGCTAGCTCTGGAATGACGATAATTGAAAAGATTGAGTATTACTCAAATGTTGGCTTTGGCATAGTTCTATATACTCCGTGCGACGTTGGGCAGAAGGTGGGAGACTTAACAGGGCAGCATAGGGCGCGCCAAAACGTTGTTTTTGAGCATGGCTACCTTATTGGTAAATTAGGGCGCCCTAGGGTAAGTGCTGTAGTCAAAGGGGCTGTTGAAACGCCCAATGATATTAGTGGTGTTGTGTATGTTGGCATGGACACGACTGGTAGCTGGCAAGAACAGTTAAAAGTAGAGATGCGTGGCGTTGGTTATCATGTGTAAATCTAACAAGGCGCTCTGGTGTTCGACAAATTTCCTAATACCGGTTCTGAGGCGTCAGTTGCCCTTGGCCACGGCCTTATTGGCGATGGTCGTTTTCTGCGTATTTACTGGACTGTAAGGTGATAAGGATGAAGTGGAGCATCTATCGACAGCTAAACAACAGGTTGAGCGTTCCATCTGCGCTTAAAGAGCGAATAACCAAATGTCGTAAAAACTGACGCTTGCCTTATACTCTATCTGTCTTTTAATCGTGTTGAGTGATTGATGTTTGTTAGAAGGCATTTTTTGGAGTGATCTGTATTTCAAGTGGTAGGATAAATAATGCAAGGAACGCATGTGTTTTTTTTTAAAGGAAATGGGGAGGGTTGTCAGGGGATGGTAATTCACTTTGATCCGGTCAAGGGTCAAGTGATTGTTCAAGATGAGCAAGGCAGCGAATGGATAGGTAGAGCAGAGCAAGTATTTAAAGATGATGCAAAGGTACTGCATCGTTAGCAGTGCTTTGAACAACAAGGAGGTGAGCTTGAAATCAAGCGCACCTATGTTCTGTTGTCGATTGCCGTGCCGGGGCCGAAGATCATGGTCTGTTTGATTCGGCCGTGGGGGTGTCGATGCAATAATGCTTCGGCTCGAATTGTGCGGAATAATCTCACGGCTTGATTTTAAGCCATCAGGTTTTAGAGAGATACCTTGCACACAATGTAGCTGCTTTGGGGTCGAGTTAAGTGCGGTTCAGGCAGGAATTAGAATTAAAGCAGCTGTGATCTTGGGTCATTCATCGGAACAGCACACGCAACAATCACCATCAAAACGAATCCTTCCTGAATTCAGTAGTGCATCCTCAAGCTTTTTTGCCGTGCTTGTATAGGCGTCTTTACCATTTTCAAATCTGCTAACGGTATTTGGAGTCATTCCCGTGAGCTCTCCAAGCTTTTGTACTGACCAGCCCAAAGCTGCCCTGGCCATTTTGCATTGTTTAGGTGTCATTTCTTAAAATCTTATATTTGTATTGAGTAATAGATATAAATATAAGGTAAATGGATATATTTTACAAATCATGCTTGAAGATGGCTCATGGATAGATATAATATATTCATCTTGTAGAGATGAAGCAGGCTTACCAAGTGCTACCAACACCCGATAAGCCTTAACCGCAACCGATAATAAAGGTATCAATCATGGCTACCACGCAGTATAGCGAACTACTTAGCGTATTAACCAACCTTAACAATAGCACTCTCCGTTTTCCTGAGATCCGAAGCACCAGTTCTTGTCGTAAGGCTCTTCCATTGGCCAAGCATTCTTTTTTACATAAGGTGTCAATGAGAGCGAGTGAATTAATTGGAATGTTAGGCAACAGTTTAAGCGGGGGCTGCTCATTATGAAAACTCTAAAGCAATACCGCCTAGCGATTGTAGCGCATGGCACCGTCACCCCTAAAACAACCATACACCACGTTTTATCTTACTCCCTGAAAGATGCTCTCTCCATTAATGTTAATGCTGTGGCGATAAGTTGGAAGCCTGCCATGGGGGTGGTGCTATGAATATCGCTACATTTAATGAAAGGCGGGCCCGGCCAGCCACCAGAAAGGCTTGCACGATCACTTTGGAACCCGAAGCGGTACTTCAGGGTATTAGGGCCATTGCTGAAGCAATGACAAGCATGACTATAGATGAAACACCCAAGGAGACTGTTTGTTTTCTAGCGATGTTACAGTTGGAATTAATCGAGGCTCTTGAAAACCTACCTAGTGGCGTGGGGGTGGCGTCATGAAGGTAATTACAATCGATGGCGAAGAGTGCAGGGTTAAAAGCTTTCATGAATCAACCGACTATGAGCATTGCACAATCAGGCTTGTTCTTGTACTAGAGAAAAACGGTCTCTTGCATTGGTTGAATCCAGTTTTGTTACTCGGAAAGGGCGTGCTTCCATCGGAACAAGAGCTAAAAATTAGTTCCTGGAGAGATAAGCATTCGAGTGGAAAAGTTGGGTATGCGGGATGGGCTGGGAAGCCGTTCACTGTTGAGCGCTTTTGGGTGGCGAGGGTGTAATTCGTTGTGTCAAGAAATAGAACTAAGGGGAAGATTAAACGTAGTAATAAGCCTTTTTGTCAGGTGTGGCATGAACTTTTAGACTCGCCAGATTATTTAAATCTAAACCACCCAGCGAAAACGCTATTGTTTGATGTTATGAGGCAGTACAGGGGGAATAATAACGGTGATCTTTGCATTACATTGAGTGTGATGAAGGAGCGCGGCTGGAAATCAAACGATACTTTAACCAGGGCCAAAAAGGAGCTAATAAATTCTGGTCTTATAATCGAGACTAGGCAAGGTGGTAGGCATAAGTGTTCATTGTTTGCACTTTCATTTGAGGCAGTTGATGGGTGCGGTGGGAAATTGGATGTGCTTGAGACTTTAACTCCTCCAAAGCCACTAAGAAAAAACAAAATTGGTATACCGTCTAACGGTGCAGTTGCCGCCTGATTGTACCGTCTGACGGTGTAGCAGTTTCAATATGAGGGTTTAATTGAACCGTCTAACGGTGCAGTCAGGCCCTTTTTCGTAGAAACGCTGCACCGTTAGACGGTGACCTTCTAAGATATCTGCCATATGTACATGTCTAATTGTTTTTCTCTTTAGTCCCTTTATAAAGAATTGCCGTTTAATGGCCCTCGTCGTATTAGAGTTGATTTTCCCCAGTGAATAGAGCCCCTTGGTTTCTATATAGTGCCTGGGTAATTTCGTATGTATAAATGGGCTGGGACTGATTGTTCCTGCTCATAATTCAATTCTGACGCTTTCAATAAATGAGGGTTAATTCATCAATTAAGACCTTCTTACGTATTCTGTGGGGACTTACAATTATATGCGGAAAGGCGATATTTTAAGCCGAGGGGGCTATGATCGCCCAAAAGGACTGTCTGCAATCTACGCAAGGGGCTTGAGTTAATCTGTGATATTATGTGAGTTGCAAGAGGTTTGCGTGTTTTCATACTTGACCATGTTGAGTATCAATAATGATAAGGGTGGCTTTACACGCAGAGACATGGCAAAAAAAACGCCATATTGGACTTTTTAAGCGATTAAAATACAAAGGAAATGCAGGTTTTTTGGCAGTGCAAATACAGGGCCTAGAAAATGCAATTATCCTGAGCTCTGTTGAATACACTTTTATCTTGAAGGTAAATGATGAGTAATGAATTAGAAATAGAAATAGAAGGTTTGGCTTTTGAAATGGTAAAAAAAACCTATCCAGATGAGCTAAAAGAGGAATTTGAATTACATATTAAATCTGCATACTCTGCACCAGAATATTTTGAAATATTGCTGCACTTATCTGAACTTATTTTTGCAATTGGATCAGGGGTTTTAGCTAATATTGCATTTAAAAATATAGTTCCATCTGATCAGGCTACCAAAAAAGATATTCAATCATTAGTCAGCAGGTATGAAAGTACAATTGAGGAATTAAGAGGGAGGCTGGAGGAACAACAATTAGTAAAACTAGACCCTTTAACTAATGAGTCAAAATTCGAATTCAAAGATTGCACTTCTATAGAGGATGATGAGATTTCATTATGTGTATATCACGAAAAAATGTTAGCCGAACTAAAAGAAAATGACCATGAAATTATATTTGCAGTTAATGAGGCCATCGAGCAGTTGAATGCAAGAAATCAGGAATAAGCTAAAATTTGCTTAAACTGAATAATAACAGTTGGCTATCGCTTCGCGATTACATTCAACCGTTATTTTCCGCTTAGCAAGGCGGTTAAGTTCCTGGTTTTAAGCTCTACCTTTGGAAAAGGAATCACGTTTTGAATGTTAAGTGGGAAAAAAACCAACTCCCTCAGTTTTTGATCTCAGATATTAAAGATTGCTTAAAAGTTGGAGATGACGGAGGCGTCAGTTATACAATCGGAGTTGAATTTCAAATTGATGCTTTGTTTAGCAAAGTTATGCATCGTTACGATTTAGAAGAGAGTGTCCTGTATGAAAACTTTGATAGTGCAGTAAAGTCAGTTTTTAAAAGTAACCAATTAACAAAGCCAGATGACATATTGTCAGAATTTAGAAATAAATGTGATGAAAATTTAAGGGTTAAGAATAAGTACTACTTGTTGACCTCGATAAGCTTGAAAAGCAGCCTTATTCCAAAGCGAAGAACTATAAATGGTTGCGCAATAAGATTTTATAGCGAGATTCCTAATAAATATAAAAAATCACGCTCAGAATCAATAGAAAGACACAAAGAATTAGAACTTTCAGAACAAAATGATTATGTGTTTGTGACGGTGTCTGTTACAGCTCCAGATGTCAATACTGCATTCAAAAAAAGTATTGCTGCTCTTGATATAATTAGGAGCATTCTACAGTTGAATTTTAAAAAAAGTATTCAGTTTTTATCACTGCAAGATCAACATAAATATTCAAGTAATAGTATTTTATCTTTGGGGCAAGTACACACGCTACATTCCCCCAATGGAGCAATGGCCTGGCGGAATGTATGGTACGAGCCAGATTTCAACGATAAAGGACCGATTAAAGTACGAAATTTTTCTTTAACTGAATCGAATTTAACTGGCTGGATTAAGAGCCTAAATGAGAATCCGTTTTCTGAACACTTGCTAGTTTCCTTGGCTAGCTATATTCGTGCGCTCGATCACAAGGATCAGGAATTTCGGTTTATGAAACTTTGGTCTGTTATTGAAAGGTTAGTTAAAACTGATGATACAAAAATGATAATCAAGAGGGTTTCCTTCTTTTATGAGAATAGAGCAGTTACTAAAGATGTGTTGTACTCATTAAGGCAAGCAAGAAACATAAATGTGCATGCTGGATTAAAACCTTTCAATGTTGAAATGAAGAATTTTAAATTATGTTCATTTATAGAAGATTTGTTCAGGTTCTTTATTAGTAACCCATTTAAATATGACAATTTGCAAAAGGTTATAGATTTTATTTCTTTATCCACAGAACTGCAAAGCATCGATCAGCAAATAAAAAATTTAAAAAAGGTAAAGAAATTTATTGGAGAAGGCTAAGCGCTTAATAAGTCGTTTAAATAGACGTTAAACAATTGGCTTGCACCAACGTAATGGTAAGGCTTGGTGCGCATAGCCGAAGCCAGTAGTAAAAAAACAGAATGATCGAAGGGCAGGAAGGATGCCTATGCAGCTTGCTATCGCTCGTTTTTCTAATTAGGTAGAAAAAGACCTCTCTGGGCCTCTAGCTGTAGCCGTAGAGGACTGGAATGGTTTTGCTCGTGCAATCAGTGCTATTGCAGTTATTTGACTAAACGCGATTGGAAATGTGGCGGCTTTACAGGCTCTGTGCCTTACTCTGAATGGAGGTGGTGGGCAGCAGGCATTCTGGGATAATGTTGAAAGAGCAGCGCACAAAGCAAAAATGGCGATAGCGAAATGAGAATAATATTACTTTTGTGTGCGAGTGCTGTTGTCCGGCGCAGTCTTTTCAAAACCTCCTTACGCCGGGGATATTAAGTCTGGCAAGCATCATGGTGCAGGGGTTTGTATCAGGAGTGGCGTTAAGAAGGCTTGCTCATACAATCACGGTGAAAAATAGCAGAGTCAAAAGTTATATTAAAACGAGCCTCCGAATGCGAGACTTTTTTATTGGCGGGCTTTAGATGTACCCAGTATGCCTATTTAAACCATTGGTGACTTTTTCTTTTAGTAACACCATAGGTAACATCTTTACTATCTATTGAACTCTATTTTGTTATATATCAGCATGTTAAGTAGTGAATGCAGTTCCCGCCGCTTCCACCAAATGAAGGTTCAGTAAGAACCTATAAAGCCCGCAAGACCGCTTCATTACCGGTCTTGCGGGCTTTTTTGTGGGAATTATTGCGTCTTAAAATCTAATTTAGTGCCATTCGTACTGGGATTTAACTTGCAGGTGGTACTAAGTCGGACTATTTACAACGGAACCAATCCTCTAATATCTATTATTCTCGGTATTAGTTACCTATAAAGTTAAAGTGTTCTTGGCCGGCTTATGATCTTGCTGGTCGATTCTACGGGCGGAGCGTTCAGAAATGCCCGCTTTGGCAGCAGCAGTAATTTGAGGTTGGCTAGCTCTATGGGTCATATATAACCTGACTTGTTGATCTGTAATATGTTTGCCCGACACAGAAAACTCCTTCGTTTATCTGTATCGAAATGTATCAGATCAACCGGCCAAGATAATTGTCGTTGGACCGGTCAAGTTAATTGTCGCTTAATAGCGAGCCCTTCTGAAGCGCTCGTATACAGGAGGGGATACGGCTTCCGAAGCCTCTATATATGAGTTTTTTTGATGGGTTGTTGTTGGATAGACTTATTTTTAAATAGACTGTCGATAAGCTGTACGTCTTAAAGTTAGGGGCATTCAGGCTAGTTCTACTAGGTTGTTGTTTATGTTAATGCAGCAACTAGCCCCGCATTAATCTGGTTGTTAAAGTTGCTAAATGAAACATTTGTTATCTAAATATACTTCTTTGTTAAGTGTAGAATCACGCATTTTTGCACTTACAGGATACTTAAATGTTACGGAATAACATGAAACATGGATTTTATATTTGCATTCTCTTTCTCGTTGCGTGTGGTGGGTCTGGTGGCGGGGCAGGGGTTGATTTCCATGAACAATAGATTAACTCAATGGGTACATTCACCAATAGCCGGACAATCTTGATAGCTTCACTATCGACATTGGCAGTATCAAAGCGTGGCTGATGTATCCGAGTGAATTACGTGAGGGAATTGAGAGGGTGTTCGGTGAATAGTAAAAAACGATTTTTTTTGATATTCGCGCCATTACCATTATTGTATGTTATTGGTTTTTTTACAGTGACACCGATAATGTTATCTTCTGACACCCTAAAAGCTCCGGTGCAATCGTTTTACAAAAAACTGTACCAAGACCCTGTGATGGCGCTAGCCCCCGACAACACCATCAGGGTGCTTTGGACGGATGTTAATTTATATTGGTGTGAACGTGATAATAAATGCGGAGTTTCGGACTTATAGGTCGTAGCAAACGCCAGCTTGATCCTCAAAACCAACCGCCTGCACGTGCAATTGGCTTTGAGTGCTTATGTCTCGATGTGGTTAATTTCCTGTGAAATTGGCAGCTATATACTCTCCGCCTAAAGTCAGATAAACATACAATGTTTGTTTCTCAGTATCGGCAATGTTCGAATTGACGAATATGACTAGCCACTCAGGGGTGCCCTTAACTGTTATTTTTTCAATCGATGCCGCCGTAATAAGTAACCAACTATTCTCTAACTTATCTCTTGTCACGAGTGCGGAGACAATCTGGGCCGCATTCTCTTTTGCGGTTTCCTGGGTCACTGGTGCAGGGGAGTGACCGTGGCCATGCCCGTGATCATGACCACTTCCCGCCATTGCGGTAATTGGGAGCAGGCCAAGAACAAAGCCAAGCAGTAACGTTTTTATATGCATCATGTGAATCTCCTAAAGTGTATCGTGGGTTGTTTGGATTGAGCTTTCTAAGGGGTCAATATCATCTATCTTTTCTTCTAAATCGAGGAGTTGATACTCGCCTTTAGTTTCTAATGCAATGGTAACAGCAGCTAGTGAATCGTTCTTCCAGTACCAACCATGTGTGCCTGCAAAAATCGTGGTTAAGGAACCGTTCGCCTGGTTAGCTGTGTCTTTTTTGAAACTCTTGAAGTAACCGCTCGTATCACCTGCTGGTTCGCCATGAAAATCATAGAATAGCGATGTGCCTTCTGTTTTCCACGTGTATTCAAGCGTTGCCCCTTTTGCCAGGTAAAGCTTGTATTCCTTATCTCCTCTGGCTGGAATGTCTATGCTAATTGAATCCTTTCGCTGTATTTGCTCAGGTTCATCAATATCTTTCTCTGAAGAAACTGTGCTGTTTTCCATCGCTTGAGTTGGTTGGCTACTCACTACAAATTCTTCCGGATTACTGGTATGAGCATAACCGTGCATCTGCATTAGGAAAAGCAGACTTCCCGCCACTATTAGCCCATAATTTGCGATCAAGCTGAAGGTCTGGAACGTGCTGCGTTTACGCCAAGCGGCAACCAACAGCAACATCACGGCAAGCGCGCTGACTTGTCCCAATTCGATGCCAACATTAAAGGAAATGATATTAAGTAACAGGCTGTCTTCACTCAGTGGCAATTCCTGTAATCGAGTGGACAAACCAAAGCCGTGAATCAGTCCCAGACCAATAATCATAAGCATCATACTGGGTGGATTAGTGTTCAGGTACTTACGGAAACCGTCAATATTGGCAAAAGCGATATAACATACACTTAAACCAATCACCGCATCGATGAGAAAGTAGTTAAGCTGTATTCCATTAAACGTCGCGTAGATCAAGGTCACACTATGACCCAGCGTAAACGCGGTGACGTATTTGGCGATATCGCGGAAGGTGCTCAGGAAAAATATGATGCCGAACACAAATAGTAGATGGTCGTAACCCGACAACATATGCGTTGCCCCAAGCCACATATAGCGTAAATTACCGCCTTCAATAATAGCCAGTTTATCGGCCTCGGACATGCCATGTGCGTAGGCGACTTGCGCCACCACACTAGAAATTAACAATCCTGCAACTAGATAGAACAGTCGCACAGATAAAGTTGTTCTGGATAACACGTTGTCATTCTCCTGAATAGGGTTATATTTATTTTCCGACCTAACAGTTAGCGCAAGCACTACTATTAAGTAAAAATCTGAAGATAAGGAATTTAATTGGCAAACCACAGTCCGCAACAAATCCACCACGGATCTTATGCAGAACTAGATTTTAACTACAGTGGGGTATTGCCCGAATTATTTGATGGGCGGAGCACGCAGAGGGGGGTGGAATAAGTAATAGCAGGTGGCAAATAATTTTTCATAAAACCTCGATCTATAGAGGCAAACCAAGCGGGGCTCAATCAGGAAAAAACCGATCAAAAGAAGAATTAATACTGGTGTGGTTAATACGATTGTTTTCTTTATCAAATTGTCAGGACTGACATCAATTGCAGCAGGGTGATGATCAACATGGCGATTGGTCAAGTCAAAATCATGTAGTATCGATGCGGTATGTACAGAAACAACATGCCCAGATACATCTGCATGTTCATTATGCTCAAGATGCATGTGCAGCCGATTAGTCTGCGTTAGTAACAGTGCAAGACCGAGACACAGAATTAGCAGATACTGTAAAATGAGATTGTAATCGATTTTTTGCATTGCAGCCGAGTTTATACCATGCAATACCACGATTCAAGCTGGCAGCCTCTCAGTTATCAGGGTTAAAAGTGCTTTGGAGTAGGGTTATGCTAGCAAGATGTTCTTGTGATCAGGCATTCTGTTCTCGAAGAGGCTTTACCTTTTCGCCTACCTTCATCGCTTTGCCCATATATCAATTTACTGATGTTAAAGTATCGTCTTTAATTGGACATCTCAACGACAAAGAAGGCGCACCCTAGGGACTTAGAGATTTAACCCATCATAGCTGTACCACATACCCTAACTTTCATCATTCATGATACTGTCTGTGTAGTGGAGCAGGTGGTTTGTGACGTTCGACCAGACTCAGCACTTGTCAATAACGCCACAGGTATTGTACTCTGCCCTTTCGCAGGCACTTAAACTGTTATATCGCCAGTGACCAACGCTCTACAGCTCTTGGTATCACTGACTTGGATATTGGTTCAATGGCGTGTAGATTCCCGTCGTTTCCACCAAATGAAGGTTCGCAAGAACCTATGAAGCCTGCAAGACCGATTCATTACCGGTTTTGCGGGCTTTTTTGTGGAAATTATTGCGCCTTAAAATCTAATTTAGTGCCATTTGTACTGAGATTTAACTTTCAGGTGGTACTAAGTTGGACTATTTACAACGGAACACATCCTCTAATATCTATTATTTTCGGTATCAGTTACCTGTAAAGTTAAAGTGTTTTTCTGGTATGCGTGAGATTAAGCTCACCCTCAAAACCACGAATAAGAAGCAAGCGTTGGAGCGGGGTAGTTCGATACTTCAATGTATTCGTTAGCTAAGGTGTGTATTAAACATGAGATTAGCATAAGACACTCTCGATCAAATAAACCGCCTTGTGTACCAAAATTTACTGCTGACATATGAATACTCCAGCTTCAATAAACGTGATGTGCCGGAGGGTGCTCAGGGTTATATTGCATCCACCGTAAGATTCATAGGAAAGCAACTTGAGGACAAAGAGCCTACATACGGGAAGATGGAAACTATTGCTTTTCTTGAGCGAGAGGGGATTGATTACAACCGAGGAAGCAGCAAGTCCTCGGCTTTATTCCAAATGGTTGCACCTCCAAGAGGCATTGGTTTTTTTAGGGAACGTACAGTTTGAATCGCAGTTGCAGTGTGCAATCGATGCGTGCCAACCAAAAATAGAACAAGTCAATACTGCCGACCGTTAAAACGTCGGCTGATTGAGGTAGTGGCCACAATTCATCATATTTCAAACGTAATGCTTCCAGAATTAGTAGTCATTATATGGCTTCATTCTACTAATCGGAGTCTAGATATGATCGTTAGAATATATTCACTAGCCACTTGTTTTTTTATGTGTTGCAATTTTACTGGTTGCTTTACCTATTATTACGATGGGGTCAATCTAGACTTTGTCACCGTCAAACACGATTTACTCATTTGCTTATGAAAAATACGCACCGTAATTATGCTATTTATATCGTGTTTTGGTTTATGACGGTTTGTCTTGGTCTTCTATCAAGGTCGAGCTATGTACCGCTACCAAATTTCTTGAGAGCGTACGCTGGGGATACTATTTGGGCATCAATGGTCTTTTTTCTATTTTGTATAATATGTTCCAAATGGAAAACACAGTACGTTGCATTGTTAGCGGTGTTATTTTGTTTTTCTATAGAAATCTCTCAGCTTTATCATGCACCATGGATAGATGGTATTAGAAGCAATGGGCTGGGTGGGCTTGTTCTCGGATTTGGCTTCAAATATAGCGACCTGATATGCTACCTAATCGGCGTGTTGCTTGGGGCGGCTATTGATTGGGTGTTATTCTCTAGAGCACAAAAAGCTGTGTTTAATAAGGCGTAGCAATTGCTTCTATTTGCATTAAGTGCCAGGCATATGGACCTGAATGAACTCGAATAAACAGTGCAGGGTTGGTAGCTTACTTGACCAATGCAGTGCGGGCACCGCAAACAATTGAAGTGTTTAAGATATTGGTGGCCTAAATTAATATGTGTAGGTGATACGTAAAGCCTTCTGAATCTAGTTGAAAGTACCTGTTTTGTACATGTGAATATGCTGTCGTACAGCGTTAGGCTAAGGCGTATCCGAATCTAATCTGATTGCTAATCTGAAGGGAGAATGTACAATGCTGCTTCAAAAAGACCGAGTTAACGGCGTATATTCTATGGGCAATATTACATTCACCTCTTATCTAAGCTCACCTGTACGATGGATCAAGGGGTTTAGCAAAACGCAAGATATCGTGTTCTTATACCTGCTTGCTTTAATTCCGAGATTAATATTTGTCGCAATTGCAGGGCAGGGGCCTTTAAGCCTTGATGAAATTGAGTATGACCGAATTGCTTGGTATTTATCCGAGGGAGAGGGGTTCTTATGGTATTTTGGATTGGAATGTACATTTAGGCCACCCGTTTACGCAGCATTTATCGGTCTGATTTATTTTATTGCAGGCCCTGACTATTACATTGCAAGGCTTGTTCAAACTTTTGTAATTGCAACACAAAGCGTTATTACCTATCTAATTGCAAGAGAACTTTTTAGCCGCAAAGTTAGTTTGCTCTCAGGGCTAATCGTTGCACTGTACCTTACGTTGATATGTTTTTCTGTAACGTTGATGTCAGAAAATCTTTTTATATCTTTTCTTTTGCTTTCGCTGTTGTTTATGTTGAGGTTTCATCGCTATAGAACTTATAAGTACACAGCGCTAACGGGTTTTTTCCTAATGTTGGGGATACTTACTCGGCCTTCGTTGGGGCCATTTGTTTTATTGTTATTACCTTGGTTTTACTGGCCTCAAAAAGACCTAAAGTTAACCCTTCGTCATATTGGGTGCTTGGCTTTAATTATTCTCATACCTGTCTCGATGTGGGTATATAGAAACTACCAAGTTACGGGAGAGTTTGTTTATATCGATAGTCGTGCTGGCTACAATTTATATATAGGGTATAACGAACAGTCGCCAGGTAATTTCCATATGCAATCGGCGACGGAGTTATTGTTTAAGCATGTTGAAAACACGATTAACGCTGTAGCCCCTGAGATTTCACGTTCCAAAGGTCATGGGATGTTTAGTCGTGAAATAAGATCTTACGAGACGCGTAAGCACATTTCCTATGAGCAATACCCTTTAGATAATGCTCCAAGTGATGTGTGGTTTGATCGTTACGGAAAAGAACAGGCTTTGTCTTTTATGCGTGACCACCCGTGGGATGCGTTGATGTTAGTCCCAAAGAAATTCATGTATTTTTGGAACTTAGAGCATCGTATTTTATTGTTTGGGTATTCGCAAGGAGTCATCGGGCACCTCCCGACAATTCCACTAGCTATTCTTTTTTTCTGTTTGTTGGCTCCTTTCGTGTTCATTGTGATTGGTTCGATTTTATATTTAACAACGTCACGTTTGAACGTTAAGACTCTATTGTTATTGACTCCCGTTGCTTATCTTACTGTTATGCATAGCTTAACGTTTGGCGATGCCCGCTTTCATTACCCTATTGTCCCCATTTTGGCAATATTTGCTTCAGGAGCAGTGTTTAATATGTCAATTTTTGGTGGTAATGGTATCAAAATGTTTGCTAGGGAGACTTTGCTTTGGCGAAAGATATTAGGGGTTGGCCTTATTTCACTGTTTGTTTTCATGTGGAGTTACGGCTTATATGAATCGCTAGGTAAATGGATTACGGTCTTTGGGCCGAGTGGCCATCATAGTTATTTAAGCTTCTAGATATTTTTTCCTGAGTATATTGCGGATTTCAAAATTAACGTAATGACTATTCATTGACCACTTGGTGTGAAGAGGTTAGACTTTGGAACAGGAATAACAATAATATATATGGAATGGATGCTATGAAAAAATTATATCGGTTAACCCTTATTTCTCTTCTTACCCTAACAGCTTTTGTTTCTAGTGGCTGCAAAAAAGAAGGTCTAGATTTACCTCCACTGTCTGAATATCAAGAAAGTGAGGGGTGGTATGAAGACGCTTTTGTTCGTGTGTATAACAGTGACATAGCTGATGAAGGGGTAGAGAAAATTTTTACCCATCCTTGGTTTGTATTGAAACCCGCTAATTCTGATTCGGTTGTTGTTTTGCAATTGATAAAAACTGATAAGGATCCTGAAGAGGCCTGTGACCCGTTTAACCCTAGGGATTATCAAGGTGAAGATTTTCAAGCATGTGGTCACGTCGTTCTCCGTGGACTACCTGCCTGGGCAGATATAAGCGATTTGGAAAAAGCTTATTTCAACAATGAAATTCCTGTTTATATTCGGGGAGAGCTTAGGGGGGTAGAGGCAGAAGACTCAGTTGATTTTATTTTAGATGAGTCAAAGTTTTATGCATGCAGGTTTGAGTATCAATACGTTCTTCATAACAGTAATACTTTTGCTGAGGTTATGCTTGAAAACTCAGGGCTTCGAGAAGCTATAGAGGCTGGAGGGAGTGAGATCAATTTGGGGACTTCTGCATGGGGAAAGGATTCATGGAAAGATTGTCAGTATGAATTCTAGTAAGACTTTAGTGTTTTTTAGATGAATTAAGATAAGGCTCTTTTTCTAAAGGGTCTTATCTTTTTTTTGGATGTTTCTTTGTGTGTGGGCCTGGCATAAACGGCGTGTTTAGGGTCGTGCTGTACAGTATTTAGAAGACAGGCTAAAATTACTGGGTAGAAACGTAACTAGGTTGGTGCAAAGTCATTACAAATTATCAATTGGACGGATTGTTGCCTTGCTTGTGTTGGTTTTTATATCAGTATTCACCAACGCGCGTTCTGTCACTTTAGGTATCAGCTTTTCAATTCCACCCTATGTGATTTTGGTAGATTGCTATAGCTTTAAGTAGGCCTCGTACTCTTTGTAGATCTTGTCCAGTGTTCCATTGGTTTTGATTTCTTGTATGGCAATGTTGGCTTTGTCACGCATATTCTTATCTTTAAATGCAATATGGGAATAGACGTCGGGCCAAAGTCTATGGATCACAAAGTCACTTGCATCGATACTTTTTCTTTCTTTATACATTGGGGCCTTGATGTCATTGAGGAATATATATACATCACCAACGCGCACGTCCTTTTTCCCTATAGCTACTAATTTGGTGGTTTCACTAGGAAGGGCGTATTCATAATACAGGGGATTGGCTAGCGCCATTTTCTTATATTCTTCACCTAATAAATCGGTTGCTCCCTGATAGGCTGCAATCGATTTACCTTGTAAATCAGATGTTTGGTTAATGACCATTTTATTTTCTGCTTTTGATACAGCAACATCGGTATAGCGGAAGATGGGGGCGGATAAGTACGCATCGGTGTCTGAATTGGGGAAAATATTACAGGCTGCATCGATCCTTATGTCGGCTTTCATTTCTCGAAGTAGCCGAGTATTACTCATGAAGATAAATTGCACCTCGTATTCAGGTAATAACTTAAAGATTTCTTTGGTAATATCCAAAAATAGCCCACGTTCACCCTCCTCAATAAAAAAGGGTTCAAAATTACCAACGCCCACCCGCAACACCTGCTTTGCGGGCAACAATTGTGAGGCAAATAAGAGCACCAATGTCGGTATGATGTATTTTAAAAAACGTGCCATAGGTCGTTGGTGAAACGTCCGGTTTGTGGGGCCTCTGGTCAGGGAGGGGTTCACTAAGCATAGGCCATTTTTAGATAGGTGGCTACCTGGGTTGGACGAAGCAAATTCTGGGCCGTTGATTTCAGAGAAAGTGTTCTATTATTAACCCCTTAGATTACGTGGACCAATTTTTTCTTAACCGTGGTGCCTTTAATAATATAGAATTCCCAAGGCTGTAGATTACAGGAATTGGGTGCAAGCATGGCTAGGTCAAGGCACCTGTTTGGGATTTCATCTGGAACAGGTTCATCGGTAAATCGTCGTATCGAGCGGTGAGTTTCAACAACCATCTCAAACTCTTTTACGTCTATTTCAGGTAATTCTGTTTGAGAAATTGATGGTATAGCTGAATCCATGGGCACTCCATTTTGTTTGATTGAAACGATCAGGATATAGTACGGGAGTAGGCTTTTGGCGTTACTTCATACCACCTTCTGATTTCAGTTTGCGTTGTAGTGTACGCTCACTCATTCCCAGTTGATTTGCAAAAATGATAACCCTTTATCACTTGAGGATAGTGTTTGTGATATGAGTATTCGTAGTGGTTGTGAACACGTAGGATTGTTTGATTTCTCTGAAGTACTAAGGTCAATAGACTCAATGTTATCGACACGAACAGGTTTAATTCTATATTCTTTTTGAAGGGCGTTTGTATCAACGGTAGCACCTGAAAATGTTTGGCTAAAATAGATATCTGTTTTAAATATATCTTGATAGCGTTGGTAATCTCTCGGCTTTTTATGTGTAAAATAAATAGCTTTTGCAACTAAACCGGTCTCAATTACTTTTTCTCTCATTCTAACCTTTGGAGTGGTGAAACCGCTTATGATGAACCTGGTATGCCGTCCCTTGAAAATATTGAAAAAAACGTTAGTAAATATGAAGTAGGTTTGGTCTTTTTCGAACCCCAAAATTTTCGGGGAGAAGGGGATGAGCCGCTTTTATTTGAGGCTTATGGACCGACCTCTAGCGGTACGAGTGATACCTATGTTTATGATTTTATTGACCGAGACCCTACCTCTATCTTTACGTATTCAGCGGATTCATTAATGCGTGGGTTTTATGTGCATGAGCCTGTTTATTCCCCAAATGGTGAGTTTTCACTAATGGCTGCTGGTGGAATATCGGGTAATGAATTCAACTCTCCAGGGTATGGGGTCGGTATTGTATTATTCAATAATAATTAGTTGAGCGGTATTTGATAGATTGGCAACAGAGTATTCAACAGAGAATACTCTTAGGGCTGGTGTTATTTTTGACAGCCTCATGTTCCGTTGCTTGATCTACGCAGGATTTTCGGTATGCGTTTGGTGTGTGGCCAGTCCAGCGTTTGAATGCTCTCTTAAAATTACTTGGTTCTGAGTACCCCGTCATATCCGCTATTTCGCTGATCGACCATTCGGTATCTTTGAGGTATTCTTTCGCGAGAGATTCTCTGACAGAATCAAGAACCGCTTGGTAGGTCGTTCCCACTTCATTTAATTTACGTCGTAGGGTACGAATACTCATTGAAAATTGATCGGCAACTTGTTCTTGGGACGGTAATAGCCAAGGTGACTCGTATAGCACTGTTCTAATTTTACTTACGATACATTGTGCTTTTTCAAATTGTTTGAGTTCAGTTTCGCATTGTTGTTTTGATATAGAAAAAATCGATTGATTTTTGAAGCCATCTTTGTCATCAAAATAGGATCGGCTGATAGTGAATGAACATGAGGAAGAATCAAACCTAACGTCTGATCCTAAGTACTCTTGGTACGTGTTGGCGTAATCCGGTGCGCTATAATCGAATTCACATTTCGCGTCAAATTTTTTCCCCTTTAGATATTGAGACACAAACGCGTGGGTTCCGCTAATAGCGCACTCTAAATAAAAACGAGAAATGTAAGGTGTCGAACTCTCTGTTAATTCAAATGTGAACTGTATGTTATCGGGTGTGAAAATTAATGTTAGTCGTAGAAAATTGATGCGAAGTTTTAAATAGCGCTGAAAAACCCGAAACCCTTCTTCGTAGTTCGGGCTGCTTAATACGGCGTAGGCGAGAGATCCATGGCTTGTAATGTCCGTACGTTTCCCCATTGCTAAGCCTAATCCGCGGACATTTAAAGTTTCTACATTGCGGCAAAAGAATCCTTCAATATCTTTACACAGCATGAAGCCCTCAGTCTTTTTCATGATATTGGCTTCAGATGCCACGTTCTGTAACCATACCGATAGATCAACGCCATGTTCCTGCAGTACATTAAGAAATACCCTGTTGTACTCCGCAGAGAAGGTTGAAAAACCTTGTTTTTCTAATGGTGGGTTAACCATGCTTTTCTCTTATTAATATGGGTTGTTTTTAATTGGCTAGTTAAACAGGTTACCAAAAGCTAATCGAAAGAATTCGGTGGCAGCCAAATGGCGGTACATTGACGCCAAATAGCTGCCAACGCTAGGGGGGATTGCGTTTTATAGGATATCATTAGTGTAAGGAATATCACGCAGCATCCGGTCTTCCAAGTAAATATATGTAACCTACGTGTTGGATTGTAAGTTCTATTATTTGCTGGGTTGATTGATTCTAAATCAATATAAAATATCTGCCTTTGAATGGGTGAGCCTCGACGTCGAAGCGATAGAGAACACTCGTCCCAATTGAACAAAGGCCTATTTGTTATACTCTTATAATATAACGCTGTTATTGCTAAGTCGTAGTTGTGGGGTTATTTAACTGCTTTCTTGAGACATTAAACGTATGCCAGCGACAATTAATCAAAAATCATGCCCTTTCTGCAAAAGCGCGAACAATTGCATGATTAAAAGTGAAAATCCATGTTGGTGCAAGGATGTTGTTGTTTCAGCTAAACTTGTCGATATGGTTCCAGTAGAATTGATGCGGAAGTCGTGTATATGTCGGGAATGCATCGAACTATTTAATGAAAATCCATCAGGGTTTATATCAAAATATTCATAAGCGTTGATGAGATATTCATAAGAATCTACGGTAAAATGGCATAAAGACACAGGTAAATTTGGTTCGTATTCATTCAATAGCCTGGACGTATTTATTATGAGCAATATTGTAGATTTCGCTGAGGAAAGGCGCAAAAGACAAGCCGTTAACCTGACAAACAGAGACGAAGCTTTGGCTCAGATATTGTCTGACTTAAAGGTGACGGTAGCCCGCATGGAGGTGTTGGGTAAAGAGCTGGTTCTCACCCAGAAAAAACTGGAACTTGCTGAAAAACGAGCGCAGTGGGCACAGCAAAGCATGGGTAATCTTCGAGGATTATGCGTCCAATATATTAAGTCTAAATGCAGTCTCAACAAAGGGCTAAAAAATCGAGATGATAATATTCATTAATATTACCATCGAATACTAAGGAAGGTCGTTCAGAGGCATGTCTGTGCAGTGGACGGAAAATATAGTCTATACTTTTCTCAAATGATGGTTATATGATTTAGTTCTGAGAGAATGTAGAGAGAGTATAGTGATACGGTTTGTTCGGTTTTGGCAAAATCTGGGTTTGTTTTTGACGCAGCGGCTACTTTTTGTTCTGCTATTTTTGCCTGTACATGTTATTGCGGCAAGCTCTGAGGAAGCATTGCAGTTATCTGGTTTCGCATCATTTGGAGCGGGGAAATTAAGCCGGGACGATGCGCCTTTTCTTAACTATGCCGAAGGTTGGAGTTTTCGTTCCGATACTATTGTTGGAGGTCAAGCCCAATATCAGTTCACCAATCGTTGGTCTTCTACAATACAGGTGGTTGCAAGGGGGTTTACGTTTGACGACAATGATAAGTTCGATCCTGTTCTAGAGTGGCTTTTTACAAGTTATCAATGGTCACCGGAAACGCGTTTTCGTGTAGGGCGTATGAGGACGCCACTATATCTGTTTTCAGATTCCCTTGAAATTGGCTATGCCTACCCATGGGTAAGGCCCCCAGTGGATATTTACAGCTACTTGCTTGCGCCACTGGCAAACTTTGATGGCGTGGATTTCTCAACAAACGTTGATTTTGGTGAAGCTGATTTGGATGTTCAGATTTTTGCTGGTGTTAGTAGGGGTACCTATATTGATTTTGATATAGAACTGTCTCCAATCTTTGGTGTTAATTTTGTATCTCATTGGGACAGTTTGACGCTCCGTTACGGTGTAACGCTAGGTTATACCGATGCCGCTAGCGAGGGACTGTCAGCTTTTGCGAGCAACTATGATTTTTTTGCATCCCAAATTCCGATATTTAAAGAAATTCGAGATTCCCATGAAACAGAGGATGAGCTGTTTCAGTATCACGCGGTTGGGCTTCAATGGGATTATGAGAACTGGTCGGTTATTAGTGAGGCATATACGACAGTTGGTCCGGGAAAAGATTTCTCTAATGATGCAAAAGGCTGGTATGTCTCGTTTACAAAACAAATTCAAGACTTTGCACCTTATATGGTATTTGGCTACTACAAAAATGAATTTAGTGATGATATTTCATCACTAATTGCAGAGAGTAAGATTACATATCCGGTTGGTGGACCTTTGGGGCCTGAACTGGATGGGCTTAGAGAGATCAATCTGTTAATTCTTGATGATTTTAATGAGAAAGGGAGAAGCTATACGGTTGGTGTGCGGTATGATTTTCGCCAGAATGCTGCTTTTAAGGTTGAAGTGGAATACTTTGATTCGACCTCTCAGTTAACTCGGGCAGCACTGAGTGACTCAAAACAGGATACCGTGCTATTAAGCATGGTTGTTGATGTGGTGTTCTGATGCGGAATATTACTCAGATGCCTCTAGTGAAGGGCGTAGCGTTTAGTATGGTGCTATGTGTTATAAGCGTTTCATGTTACGCAGATGTCGCTGTTGTCGTGCATCCGAGCAGCAGTATTGAGTCGTTAACGACTAGGCAGGTAAAAAAGCTATTTTTGGGCCGTTTAAGGATGCTTCCTAACACCGGTCGAGAAGCCGCTGTTGTTGATCAGGACGCGGATTCAGCTTCTCATAAACTCCTGTATTCAAAGCTTATTAATATGACCCCAGTTAAACTAAGGCGGTACCGTGCTGCTTATCTTTTTAGTGGAAAAGGTACGTTGCCGGTTATGGTAAAGGGGGATGAGAAAGTAAAAGATTTTGTTGCCGATAGTTTATCTGCTATCGGTTATATTGATGCCGCGTTGGTAGATGATAGCGTGAAATCAGTTTACCTTTTGTCTATCGACTAATTTTAGTGGTGTCCATTCGATTCTGACGTATATTTAAAAATAACGTATAAGCTCTTGTTTTTCAGCTAGTTAGATTTTTCAGGTTTTAGATGGTGATATTCATCTCCCTTTTTGGACTACAATTAACGAATATTGTTTTATATGACTATTAGTCCCATTGAGGCGCCGAGTGAAGCTGAATCAAAATTCGAAAATTCGATTTCAAATTATATCTATCTCGATCTTTGGAGGGTTGGGGTTTAGCTGTTATTTGGCTTTTAGTATGTTTTCGTCGTTGAATATTGTGGAGAACACCCAGGACGTTAAGGAAGTTCAATACCCGGTTATTCAGAGACTTGTAAGGATGAATTATGAGACCAATTTGGTCCGTGATTCTTTATCTGATGTGGTCAGTTTAGGTGACGACATTTTTATCGAGGATACTGATGCGTTAGCGGAAGGTTTCCACCTTCTTGTGGCTGAAATTATTGAAATAGACCCAGGATTCGCAAAAGAAGTGGGTTCTATTGAGACACTTTTTAATGTCTATTATAAGGATGCCAGGAACCTAACATTAATGTTAGTGAGGTCCCCGGGCGATCTGGATAAATATGAGTCGCAAGCAGTTTTGGCAAATTCTAGGTTTAAAAAAATCAGTAAAAAAATATCTGAGTTACTTGATTCTGAACAGCGTGATTTTACGTTATCGCTAAATGAGATAACGCAATCTATTCGAGAGACACTGACGATTGGAGTGTATCTTGCGGTGCTTACGTTGGCGGGTATCTTTATCGTTACTTGGCGAGCATTGGTAAATATATTGCGGCTAATTAATCGTAGTGACGCGTTGAAAAAAGAATTTCTTGCAACAATGAGCCATGAATTAAGAACACCGATGAATGGTATTTATGGATCAATACAGTTGCTCAAAATGACGAACCTTGATGAGCAACAAACAAAATACCTGGACGCTGCGGTAGAGTCATTTTCATCGATGAAAATGTCCGTTGACGATATTTTAACGTTCTCGGACTTTATGTCAGGAAAACCTAGAATAAGGAAGGTGTTTGCAGGTCTTTCCAGGGAAGTTAAAGGGTTTCTTGATGAGGCAAGTGAGTACGCAAGTAAAAAAAATCTTGGATTGACAGTTGAGCTAAATAATTGCTCTGATTTTCTTGTTGAAACAGATGTTCAAAAAGTATTGCACATTGTTCGTCATGTTTTTAATAACGCGGTGAAGTTTACTGAAATTGGCTCTATTGAATTTGAGATGAAATATAACGTCAATAGATCGTTACTAGAGGAGGGAACGGTAGAAATATCCGTTAGAGATTCGGGGCGAGGCATTCCTGAAGACAAGCTAGAGGATGTTTTTCAGCCTTTTAAGCAGCTTGACGGCTCCTTTCATCGATTACATCAAGGTATTGGTTTGGGGCTGGCAATGTGCAAGGCGATCAGCGATAGCATGAGGGGAGTCATTGAACTTAAAAATAGGGAAGGGGCAAGCGGCATTGTTGTTACTTATTCATTCCCCGCGAAATTTAAACGAAAAGAAGTAAAAGAGGCGTTGTTAAAAGGTAATGAGGAGAAGGGTGCTAAGGATAAAAGTGCAGAAGAAAAAACAACATCGACAGAGAAGAATAAAGATGAAGGAATCATTCTTGTTGCAGAAGATAATCATGTCAATCAGTTGGTCATAAAGGGGCTTTTGAAGCGGCTAGGTTATCAAGTTGTTTTGGCAGATAATGGGCAAGAAGCGTTGGAAAGGCTCAAGGGTAGTAATGTTACATTAGTATTAATGGATTGTCAGATGCCTGTTATGGATGGCTTTGAATCGACAAAGTGTATTCGTGAACTTGAAGAACCGTATTGTGATATCCCCATTATCGCGGTTACTGCGAATACGATGGAGGGAGACAGGGAGCATTGCTTGGAGGTTGGGATGAATGAATACTTAAAAAAACCGGTGAATATGGGTGTATTAAAACAAGCGATAGAAGACCAGCTAGAGAAAAGCTAAAAAACGTTACTAATCCATTGAGTTCCATACCCAATTTTCTTCCAAACAGTCGCGCTCTATTTTGGTGCGTTTTGTCGTGCTTGTGCTTTTTTTGCCCACATTTGGGTCGGCGGGGTGGGTGGTTAACTTTTGAAATTGGCACCTGCAACTATTTATCCCTTATATTTCAATAGGATACATCAGTTTTATTCAATGTGACGTACTTCGGGTTCGAAAATTGCATTGCCACTGGCTTATTTGCATTAGTGATCAGTACTTTACGCTGACATTAATGAAGTAGTTTGTTTTTCAGCAATATCCTTGGAGATAATTATGAGTGGAAATGCAACCCGTTTAGCGGCAATTAGTGCGATTACAAACGCGACGCCTATTAGCACTGAAATGCCAGAGCCCCTGAGTAAAATCTGGGCCAGCGACGTTTTTAGCCTAGCAAAAATGGAAGAATCACTTTCAAAGAAAGCATTCAAGGCGATGAAGGAAACCGTGCACACTGGTGTGCCACTTGATGCTGCTACCGCAGACATTGTTGCTGCAGCCATGAAAGATTGGGCGTTATTAAAAGGTGCAAAATTCTTCTCACACATTTTCTATCCCATGACCAATGCGACCGCTGAAAAGCATGACGGTTTTATTATTACCAAACCTGACGGTGAAGCGATTACTGAATTTACAGGGAGTTTGTTAATCAAAGGCGAGCCCGACGGTTCTTCGTTCCCCAATGGTAGTTTACGAATGACGAATGCGGCCAGGGGATATACCGCATGGGATCCCACAAGTCCTGCGTACATTATGAATACGCCGAACGGTGCCACCTTGATGATTCCGAGTGTTTTCATGTCTTGGACAGGAGAAGCGCTGGATAAGAAAATCCCCTTGCTACGTTCGAATGCGGCAATGAATAAAGCAGCACAAAAAGTGTTGTCATTGATGGGCGAGACTGACATAGCAACTTTAAATTCTAGCTGTGGTGCAGAGCAAGAATACTTTTTAATCGATGATAATTTTGCAGCCAATCGTCCAGATTTGTTGTTGGCAGGCCGAACACTTTTTGGTGCAGCGCCAGCTAAAGGCCAGCAGTTTGATGACCACTACTTCGGCGCAATTCCAGAGCGCGTTCAAGTCTTTATGCAAGATTTCGAAGACCAGCTGTATAAACTGGGTATTCCAGCAAAAACGCATCACAACGAAGTTGCCCCAGGACAATTTGAACTGGCCCCTTATTTTGAGGCAGCAAACGTAGCGGCTGATCACCAGCAATTATTGATGACGGTCTTAAAAAACACTGCAAAAAAACATGGCTTTCTTGCGTTGCTGCACGAGAAACCGTTTGCTGGTCTCAACGGATCAGGAAAACACGTTAATTGGTCTGTTGGTAATGCGACTCAGGGTAACCTGTTAGATCCGGGTAAAACACCGGAAGAAAACCTTAACTTCCTGTTATTTTGTGGTGCGGTAATTCGTGGGGTTCATCTTTATGGTCCTCTCTTACGTGCTGTAATCGCATCTGCTGCGAACGACCATCGTTTAGGTGCGAACGAAGCGCCGCCAGCGATATTGTCGGTATACTTAGGTGACCAGCTTGAAAAGGTATTTAAGGATATTCAAAATGGAAATATAGAGCCGAGTGTTTGCGGTGGAGAGATGGATTTAGGTTTATCCCAAATTCTAGGTTTCACACGTGACCCTGGTGACCGAAACCGTACATCACCGTTTGCTTTTACAGGTAATCGCTTTGAATTCCGTGCGGTAGGCTCGTCTCAGTCAGTTTCAGGTCCACTGGTGGCAATGAACACTATGTTGGCAGACTCTTTGGATTGGATTGCCACGAAACTTGAGTCTGCACTGGATTCCGGTAAAGACCAAACATCAGCGGTTATTTCTGTCTTGAAAGAGCTCATGGATTTACACGGCAACGTCATTTTTGGTGGTGATGGTTACTCCAAAGAATGGCATCAATTGGCCGTAGAAGAGCGAGGGCTGAAAAACATACCTACCACTGCGGATGCTTTACCAGCATTTAAAGATGACACAGTGAAAGCCCTGTTTGAAAGCACTGGGGTTTTGTCACCAATCGAACTGGAAAGTCGTTACGAAGTTTACTCTGAGCAATATATTCTTGCAATCGAAGTAGAAGCTAAGTTGGTTATTGATATGGCGACGACGGGAGTTTACCCCGCGGCGACGTCCTACCTTACGGAATTAACATCATCGATCGCTAGCGCTTCTAGTGCCGGTATTTCGCTTGATAAGGGTGTAGCTACGTCGATCGCATCCGATGCTGACGCCATGATGAAATCAGTCGCCGGACTTTCAGCAGCAATTGAGGTACATGATTTTGCAAGTGTTGAAGATCATATGCAATATTGCGCTGGTACACTTTGCGGTTTGATGGGTGATGTGCGCAAATACGCGGATTCATTGGAAGCACAGGTTGCTGATTCTGCATGGCCTTTCCCGAAATATTCTGAGATGCTTTTTATTAAATAGTGTTAAGTGATAAAAGTTGATATGTAGTAGAGAGTGTAATAATTAAGTGTATGGAAGCTCAGATCGTACCTGACAGTTGCCAGCTTTAACGGGGGACATTCAGATACGATCTGAGAATACTTATACTCACTTAAAATATATATTCGTTCTTTATGCCATTGCAGCGACAACATTATTTATATAAGTATCTATCAAAGCCTCAAATTGTTTTTTTACGACAGGCTTCGCAATGGCTTTTGTCCAGCGGGGCAAAGGTAAAATCAACGTTGCTTTTGTTGCAAAGTGTACCTCACTCTTTTCTCCCGACTCTCTAACATGGCAAATTCCCGATATTTGCGTATTCCCTGTCCCTATGACGGGCTCCCAGGTAACCTTGCGATCAGTATCATGCCATTTACATTTGCTAGTATATTCCACTTGATGTTTATAGGCTTCCGTACCTATTTTCTCTAATATCCAGACGTTATGTCATATATGTCAAAATTCTATTGTGCCTGAGCGGAACAAGAGCTGTTCTGTGAGCTGCCTTCTCCTTTATTGATTAACTGATAAAATAGTTCAAATATTAAGCCGTTGATGTTGGTGCCCCAATGAAAATGATGAGATTTTCCGGACTATTTTTACTTACCTTGATCTTCTTGGTGGCAGTGTTGTGCTGGGTTGTTAGCGCCAATATAGATGGCATGATCAAGGGAACGATCCAGCAAAAAATGACAGCCTTAACCAAGACTGAGGTAACGTTATCGAATTTGGAGACGGGTTTTTTTAGTGGCCGAATTGTAATAACGGATTTAGTGATGGCTAACCCTAAGGGGTATCTCGGTGACCACCTTATTCGATTGGGTGACGTTCAGGTGATGGTTGATATCCGTTCACTTAATAGTGATGTCATTATTATTGAGAGCATTCAATTAAATGATGTGGATGTTGTGCTAGAGGAAAAAACGTTTGGTCAGATTAATATTAAGACATTAATTGATACCGTTGAATCAGCAGATCTGCTGCCTGAACCAATAGATTTGCTGCGCTTTAGGTTGAAGACCTACTCCGTGGGGGAAAGTACGCTGCACCTCTTAGGTGGGCCACTTGCAGATAAAACCCTATCTCTACCTGGTGTTGAACGGGAAAGCAGCCTTGGTAACCCGGTTGCTTTGCCCCTTAAAGATATCGTGAAAGCTTTGATTCAGGAGGTTATGAAAGGAATGTTAAAAGAGGGGCGGGGGATGATGAAGCAGAGCATTACCAAGGGCTTTACTCAGAAAATGAAAAAACTCAGCCCACCTCCCATGAGTATTAAGGCCAAGATACAGAAAATTAAGAAGGTGATTGAAAGAGAGTTGCCGTCATTAGAGCTACCCCCGTTACCTTTCTTAGCGTGAGTGATGTCATGAAAAACGATTATGCTGTGATTCAAAAAGCACTACATTGGCTTATGGCCGGTATTATTATGTTGGATCTTTTTGTTGCACAAAAATTCGGGGACACAATGGAGATCGCTGATCGCTTAGAGTCTAGAGTGGATCATTCGACAATGGGTTTGTTGGTATTGTCGTTATTTATAGTTCGCCTAGCGTTACGTTTTATCTATGGGGTTCCAAAGGAAGATAGTGCATTGACTGTTTGGCAGGTTTGGTTAGCGAAGTTTGCTCATGGATTACTTTATGTGTTAATGGGGTTGTTAGTGACTTCTGGCTTGTTAACCGCAATGAGTGCAACGTCGCCGATTGAAATTCTTGATATTTTTGATATTACCTTTGGACGAGTGAATGATGTGATCTTTGATTTTGTGCGACAGTTTCATGCGTTTTTTACGGAGGTAATGATTGGCTTAATTGTCATTCATGTTATCGCTGCGCTTTATCATCAATTTATTCGTCGCGATAACCTATTGTTAAAAATGTTGAAATTTCGGCGCTCCTAAAATAGGAGGTGTCGGCGAAGTATCATTCTGATTATTGATGGAGTTTTACAGTACCATGGAGAAAAAAAGCTTACTGGGTGTTTCCGGTTATGTTCCCAAAAGAGTGTCACGGTTGGTGACATCTATACAGCGTTTTTGGCATAGCCCACGATTTTATGGGTTCGAAAATATTGATCCAGATAAACCCGCACTTATGGTGGCGAATCATTCGCTATATGGCATTATTGATGTGCCAATGTTTGTGGAAGAGTTCTATTTGCAAACAGGTAAGCGGATTCGTATTCTGGCAGATAGCATGCATTTTAATATGCCCTGGGGACAGACATTTTTTGAATACGGTTGTGTTTTGGGGTCGCGGGAGAATTGCGCGCAGCTAATGTCAGAGAATGAGTGGATTCTAGTATTTCCTGGTGGGGGGCGAGAGGTTGCAAAAAGGAAAGGAGAGAAGTATCAGCTGACCTGGAAAAATAGAACGGGTTTTGCGCGGTTAGCAATTCAACACGGTTATCCTATTGTTCCTGTTGCTTCCGTAGGAGGCGATGACTGTTACGATATTCATTATGATGCAGAAGACGTTATGGAATCGTGGTTAGGCAAAGCTCTTGATAAAACAGGTATTACTGAAAAATATCTTCGTAATGGTGACGTGATTTTTCCCGTCGCTACAGGGCTAAAAGGGTCACCTCTGCCAAAACCCGAGAGGTTTTACTACAAGCTGGGTAAACCTGTAGAAACAGCGCAGTATGACGGGCAGAGTGATTGTAAAGAAATACAGTGGAAGGTTCGTGAAGAGGTCTCTAAAGCAATTTATACCCAGATTAGCGAATTACGTACTATTCAAGAAACCGATGAGAATAGACGGATATAAAGTTTGTCACCTCTGTGATTCGGCTTTAGATATTTAACATAGCTAAAGCCGAATCACGAGCGGCATTACGCAGCTCATCGGCAAGATGTTGATCTGGTAGTGTGCGGGCGAGCACCATTCCACCTACACACATAGTGGCAAGAGTAAGTGCTTTCTCTCGATGACCTGGACCTTTCCCTAGGTTACTTTCAAATAACCCAACCATGGCCTCTAGCAGCTGCTGATAAGATTCTTTTACCGTGACCCCTGCACGTGAGATGTCAGATGGCAATGCAATTAATGGACATTGACCGTCCAAATCTCCTAGATGTTCCGTTGAAAGGTATCCATTAATCATTCGTTGAATTGTCTCTAGTCCTGGTTGTGCTACATCCACACCAGCGTTAGAGCGCATTTCTGCCCCCTGGCCATGAAGAAAGTTAGTGACCGCTTCAGCGAAGAGCTCTTCTTTATTTTTGAAATGATGATAAAAACCACCCCGCGTTAGTCCTGCTTTTGACATGATTTGGTCGATGGAAACATCGGATACACCACATTGGTTAAATAGCACCCGTGCACTCTCTATAATTCGCTTTCTAGTGGCTTGTTTATGTTCTGGTTTATAGGGCACAGATATCTCCTTTGAATGCAATAGTATCAATGATCATAATATGTTCTTTAACATATTATGATGTTAGCTATATTAGTTCGCAATTGAGTTTTCATCAAAAGGAGAAAGAAATGCCTCAATACATTATGACGTATCTCGGTGGCGAGAAACCTTCTAGCCCCGAAGAGGGTAAGACGCATATGTCGAAGTATATGGAATGGTTGTCATCGTTGGGTGATGCGGCAGTTAGCCCTGCTAACCCCCTAAAGGATACATGTACAGTAAAGCCTGATGGTTTGGTTACCTCGGGAGGCGCCACGTTTATGTCGGGTTTTACCATCATTGAGGTGGATTCGATGGATGCTGCGTTGTTGATTGCAAGGGCTTGCCCTTTTCTTGATGTTGGCGGCTCACTTGAAGTATCAGAGTTGATGAAGATGCCCGCAAAAAATAGCTAACACGAGATGCTTTTATCCCTAACTCATTGTATAACCAAGGAAAAAATATGCATTTATATACGGCGCAGGCCCCAAACCCTTCTCGAGTTAACATTTTTTTGGCTGAAAAAAATATTGTAATTCCATCAACCTCGTTAAATGTTATGGAAGGAGATACACGTTCGGCTGATTTTCAGAAGAAGAATTCGTTATGTGAAGTTCCCGTTTTGGAATTAGATGATGGAACATATCTTACTGAGAGTATTGCGATATGTCGGTACCTTGAACATCTCTACCCTGAGAGTCCATTGATGGGTGCGACTCCATTGGCACAAGCGCGAGTTGAAATGTGGAATCGTCGCATGGAGCAACAAATCTTTAGCGCAGTGGGCAATATTGGTTTACATACCATTCCATTTTTTGCTGATAAGGTTGAGCAGATTCCAGAATACGCGAAAAGCATGAAAAGCCTTCTTGAGAAGAAATGGGTCTGGTTAGATGGGGAACTTGCAGATGGTAGAACCTATGTTTGTGACGATGCATTTTCTGTTGTGGATATAACAGGGATGGCTGCTCTTTTTGTGTGTGAATTTATTGGAATAGATATCCCTGATAACTTGACACATGTACAGCGCTGGGTCTCCGCGGTTAGAGCTGATCATAAATGGGGTTAGTCAACCTTAAAAAGGAAGGCAGGCAGCATCTTTTATGACTCTAATTTGGTTGAATTGTCGTTTTTTATAGGGTTAAGTGAGTTAGGGGGGGGTGGGTACATTTGTTTTGCAACGGCTGAAGAGTGAGGTGGTAGTTGCTTGTAATTTGAAGCCTCTGGGGCTTGATTAGGGGCAAAAACACCTCCGCTTTAGTGCTTATCTTCTATACTGAATGTTATGTTCTTCACCACAAAGAAAACTCGCCCCTCTTCTACTACATGGCCTAGGCTTCTTCTTGCCTTTGTCATGTATTCATTCGTGCTAAGCCCCTTCTACTGCTTTGCTGATGGGGTTAGTGCAGATCGCTTTAAACTCAACGGGTTTTTAACCTTAGGCGCAGTCAAGAGTGGCACAAAGAACCTTGGGTATCGGCGAGATATTTCGGGAGATGGAGTTTATGACAGCGATTGGTCCTTGAAACCAGATACACGGCTTGGATTGCAAGGCAGTGTTGAATTCACAGAAAAGCTCAATGGAACTATCCAACTAATCATGAAGGACCGGACTCAAAATGGTGCTGAAGAAAGTGTAGAGTCAGCGTATTTTAGATATCGCTTGTTACCGCAGGTTACAGCAAGAGTCGGGCGCATTGGTTTTCAATTGTTTATGTTGTCTGATTATCGTGATTTAGGTTTTGCTTATCTTTGGGCGCGGCCGCCAATTGAATTCTATGCACCAATCGCATTCGACTATTTTGATGGGGCTGATATAAGTTACTCGACACCAATAGGTGCGGGTATGTTAATGGCGACATTCTTTGCAGGGGGAAGTGATGCTCCGTTGGATTATGACGATGGCAATGACAAGTTACGATTGAATAATATACTTGGATTTTCGGGTAGCTGGGAATTGGAATATTGGCAGGCTCGTTTTACGATAGTATCCGTTGAACTTGATGATGATTTTGACGAAACATTAGATATTAAACCCTTTACGAATGCGTTGTCTATCGCTGCTCCGCTTTGGGCTGATGCTGCCTCACTGTCTGAGCAGCTTAGGGATACCGAGGGTGAGGTGATTTATTATTCAATCGGTATTAGTTATGATAAAAACCCTTGGTTTCTTCAGTCTGAGGTGATGTTTCTTGATTCTGCGCATAGCGTACTAAAATCCTATTTGAGTAGATATCTTAGTGTTGGTTTTCGCGTTAGAGAAACAACGCTGTATGCAACCATAGTGAAAGGAAACCAAACAGAAGCGAGAGAATCTATTCCTGAACTGCCAGTAGCCCTTATTTCGACTTTTGAAACGCTGCGGCAGGGTTTACAGTCATTTTACGATTATAATTATATCGATCAAAAAACGGCATCAATCGGTGTACGATGGGATATACGTTATGACCTTGCTTTAAAAACTCAGTGGGATAGAACGTGGGTAGATAAATCTGGTGGCTTGTTATGGCATCAAAGGTTTGGGCCATCCAAAGATGAAATTGTCGATACATACTCCATAAACTTGAATTATATATTTTAGCGATGATGAAATTATTGCGATTTGTATTCATATTTGTTGTGTTGTTTGCAAGTCCCTTGCAGGCAGGTATTGTCGTGATTGTTAATTTGGAAAATACCACGTCGGACTTTAGCCAGCGCCAGCTAGTTGATTTGTATATGGGGCGAGATCTATATTTTTCCGATGGTTCAATGGCGCTACGTTTAGATCAGTCCCCGGAATCAAGAGTAAGGCATGATTTTTATAAAAATCTTGTTGGGAAATCAGTCGCTCAAATTAACGCATACTGGGCAAGGTTGCTCTTCACCGGACGGGCGTCTCCACCACAAGTAATAAACGATAGCCAAGGAGTATTAAAAGCGGTTAGGAATAACACTAACGCTGTTGGTTATATAAATGAAAGTGAACTGGACGCGGGCGTTAAGGTAGTAGGCCGTGTCAACTAGACTTTGGCAATCGTTACCCTTCCAAACGGGCTGCAGTATTGCATTAGGGGCGATACTGCTGACGCTTATTTTGTCTATCAGTGTGTATGATCGTACGGTTGAAATTGTTATTGAAGATTCTAATCACCGTATATCTCAGCTGATAAGTACAGTAGAAATAAGTGCGGAAATTGCAGCTTATCTGGAAAATAACGAACTTGGTCTGGATATAACTAGGGGGCTAATCACAAACGATATCGTCTCTGGCGTTATTTTACAAAGCGATACTGGGATGAGAATAATTAGTGGCTCCCCTTTTCACTTTAACGATGATGATGTGCTGCTCTTTCCGCTGGCATCCCCCTTTATGCCTGATGAGAAAATAGGTGGATTGTTTGTTAAGCCGAATCAAAGCAATATAGATGCACAAGCTACAGAGACCGCTGAACTTCATGTTATTACTTTAGCTGTACACTCTTTGATGATTACTTTGTTTGTTATTTTTCTTGTGAATAGCAGACTAACTAAACCCTTAATGGAACTTGCTGGAGCACTTCATAAAATAGAACCAGGAAGTGAAGAACGGCTTAAATATCCGAAACAACACATGAATGATGAAATTGGACTTTTGGTACGCGATGTTAATCAATTGTTAGGTTCAGCTCAGAATACGTTGGAAGGAGAGAGGCGGCTGCGTGAGTATGTGGAAACACTTGAAAAGCAAACGCGTAAAGAAGCAGAAAGAGATCCTCTCACCAATTTACTTAACCGTAGGGCTGGGGAGAGAGCGATTGCGAAAGCGCTTAAGAAAGCCGAAGCGAATAATACATCTTGTGCAATTTTGCTTATCGATTTAGATCGCTTTAAACCTATTAATGATACTTATGGGCATGAAGCCGGAGACCAGACGTTAATTACGGTCTCAGACAGGTTGACTAAAACACTTCGAAAAAATGATATTGTTATTCGCTGGGGAGGGGATGAATTTTTGATAATGGTAGGTCAAGGGCATAGCGACCTTCAGGTAAGTGCTGTCGCTGAAAAAATACTGCAAGCGTTAGCTGTTGATATTGCTATTAATGAAACAACTCGCGAGAGTATTGGTGCGAGTATTGGTATATCGCTTTACCCTGAGCATGCTACAGAGTCTGCATTACTTTGTGATTTGGCTGATAAGGCTATGTACCGCATCAAACGTTCTGGGCGTAATGGGTATTTTATCCATGCATCTCGAGATATGATCGACCAGGCTTAGCTAGCTGAGCGAACAAAAGCCAGAAAGGCCTAGCGCCGTAAACCGACGGGAATAGGGATTCGATGTTTTTGCATATAGTTGGATGATAAGCTCCAATCTTCATAATAGGTACCAAAGGCTTGATCCCAAATGGAAAACAACGCGCCGTGATTTACCATGTAACCGCGGGGACAGTGATGTAATTTATGGGCGTGGTTGTCCATAAAGAAAAAGCGTAATTGCCCGATGTTTACCGTGTGGTTTGCATGGTGAGTCGCTTGTAACATCAGAACCAAGCCGTAAGTAATAAGAATGGAAGGTAAATCCATGCCCATACAGGCACCAATGATGGCAAGCGGGATTTGAAAGCCGGTAACTGCAGTGTCCCAGAACGAACTGACGTTGCCGCGTAAAAAATCCAATACTTCAACTGAATGATGGGTAACGTGAATTTTTCTAAAGAGTTGGCTGATAATATTCTTAGCTTTGCCATGATTTAAAAACCGATGGCTTCCATAGTAGGCAAAGTCGGTAAGCATAACCGTGGTAAAAATCGTTAACCAAGAAGATTCTGTTGTAACGTATCCCAGTGTTGCGGGCAGTATTGCTGTGAATAGTGTGCTCAAGGCTAACCAGCCACCGGCAACAACCAAACTTCCGCAAACAACCCCCTTAATAAAGACTAATGACATTCCTTCTAGCCATGCATTGAGTGACCGTGGTGCAAGTTTTACAGATGGGTGCTTTTCTTCAAGTTGAATAATAAGCCACAGGTTAAGACTACTGAGAATAATAAATGAACCTAATGCTAGTTCTATGGAGCGACCAAAAAAGGTAAGGAACAGCGTAAAGATAATTGCAGGCCCTAGGTGCACCAATAGTCCCATGGAGATAGGTAATATTTGCTCAGTAGGTATACCGTTTTTATTACCTTTAATCGTTAGAAGAGAGCGTTGGCGAAGCTTGGGTATTAGCCCAAGGCGGGTATCAGCTTTTGAAGTATTAACGGGTGTTACGGTTACGGCAGACATCGTTGATCTCGGGTGTTGTTACTATTTGAATGTGTTTACTGACCAATTTATAGAAATGGTCATTAGTGGGCCATTTTGAACAAAAAACACACAAAAGCAAGAGTGAAATGAGGCAACTTAAGTAAAACCTGCTGATTTGAGAGTAAATCTATGGAATATTAACGGTAAATTCTTAGCTCCAGCCCTTGATTAGGCTATGTACGAGCGCCGTGATACGTGTTTGCATCTGCTTCTGAGGCAATATTGGAGAGCCTATATTTGTGCCGAGAGCAGCGCCATGAGCGCTGCTTAGGATTAACTTTGCAGCGTCTTCGGTGTTTAGATGTTGAGACGGCAGGGTTATTTCACCTTGTTGCTGAGCGCTATTTAATACCGATGTGTAGAGCTCTAAGGACTGCTGTGTGTGATCTTTTAGAATATTTTGAGCGTACCCTCGTGAAGAGTTAATAAGCTCAATCATAGGTTTAGGCTTGTAGAGAGCCAAGGAAAACGATTCCACTAACATACTGGTTAGCTTTGCGGTGGTATCTACTTGCGTTTTACTGGCGCTTTTTATTGCAGCTAAGGGTGCTTCAAGAGATTGAAAAACGACGGCTTCAAACAATGCGTCTTTTGTTGGGAAATAGACATAAAGCGCTGCTTTTGAAACGCCAATGGCGTTAGCGACATCAATCATGGCGACTTTTTTATAGCCATGCTGATTAATTAATGAGGCTGCCGCTGTGATGATTTGAGCTTTACGTTCTTCGGGTGCTTTACGGGTTCGCATGTAAGGGTATTTTTATTGACTCAAAGGTGTACGGGAAGGTAACAATGTATGTAGAGGAAAAATATAGCAACCCTTCAGAATCCTTATTGCTTGCATAATCCTTGTGTATGGTGGGTTTAATGTTGATTTAAACCCGCTATGCCAGAGGATACGTTATGACTTTGTTTGCTGATGTTACTTCGACTCAAGACCTTATTCTTAAGTCTGTAGAATATTCATTAACCTCAGGGCAGCGTGAGTTTGTCCGTAGAGCGTTGTCAGAGTTTGATGCAGAAAACCTTAATGATGAAGATGCACAGTCTATCGTTGAAGCATTTGCAGAAGTTGACATCAAACCAGGGCGAGAATTATCTGGTTTGATGGTTGAAATGGGGTTTGATTTAAAAATACGTGATTAGCGAGATAAATCGGGGGTGAGAAAAGGAATAGTTTCTCTTAACCCGTCTTTAAAACTAAGGGGGACCACCCTAGTTCTCGTTGTGCTTTATTAATGAGTTTGGCTACCTATTCGGCTGCTGTCGCTACGATATGTACTAAGGGAAGTGGCAGTACCATAGGTGTCTTTGGGCTGAGCATCCACTGCTCGGGAAAACCTGCGGCATGATACACAACATCACAGCCTTGCATAGCGGCTTTAATTGTCATTTTTTCAGTAATGTCACCTTTGGCTAATTCGCACTTTTGAGGGAGTAACCGGTTACCTTTTTCTAGGGATCTGACCAGTACTCTAACATTACGCTTTTGGTGCAATAGTTCTTGAAAAATGCTGTAGCCTACTAACCCAGTTGCGCCTGTTACTAACGTTATGCTCGCGATGTGATAACCTTTTTTACGTTGTTTATGATGTGCTTGGAATCTTTTAGTAATATAGAGGCTGCAAGCGGGAAAATACAGAAAGCAAAGGTATAAACACTGTTCCAAAATGGTGCGCATTTATAGGTTAATAATTATTGTCATAATGTTTGTTTGAGACATTTTTGGTTAATGTCGCAGGTGTTAGCTGAGACACTGTTGTTGTGATGATTTCAGTGGCCTGACGATACAGTCATTTACAAAACGTAACATACTGAAATGATTTCTGATGGATTTTATTTGGAATAACATTATGGTGTGTCTCGCAATGGCGCGAGATCTAGCTTGATTGAGATTAGGGATTGGCAAGAATGGATGTAATATTTGAATTCTTTAACAGTGATGACCTTATTTATTATCTAGTGATTCCTTTTTTCAGCGGCTTTGTTGGTTTGGTGACTAACTATATTGGTATAAAAATGATGTTTTCCCCCATAGAGTTTGTTGGGATAAAACCTATTTTTGGTTGGCAGGGTATTGTTCCTGCTCGGGCGGGAAAGTTTGCTAGACTGCAAATGGAACAGGTGGAAAAAATTATAGACTTTCAGGAATTAATCAACCGAATTAACCCCTCTGAGGTCGCTAATATTATTCAGCCTGGCATGAAGGAATTAACTGAAGAGATTATTGATGAGGTTGCTTCTGAGAGCTTCCCTTTAGCTTGGGAAAATACACCGAACTTTATTAAAAACCGTTTTTATAAGCGTTTAGAAAAAGACTTACCTGCGCTGTTCGATAATATTTATTACGATGTTCGTGATAACTTTGATTCAATGTTTGATGCCAAAGCGATGGTTATAGACCGTTTAACCAGTGACAAGAGCATATTGGTTGATATGACACGTCAAACTGTACATAAAGAGTTGGGGTTTCTTGTTAAATCGGGCCTTTATTTCGGTTTTTTGTTTGGCATCGTACAGATGATCTTTTGGTACCTGTTTCCAGATGCTTGGTATGTGTTACCCGTAGGTGGTTTTTTTGTGGGTTATTTAACTAATTGGATTGCAGTGAAGCTGATGTTTCACCCGTTAAATCCCATAAAAGTTGGGCCTTTTACCCTTCATGGTTTGTTTTTAAAGAGAAAGGATGAGGTGGCTCGCGATTACGCAAAGTCAATGACAACGTCTGTTCTTAATGCCCAGAATATTGCAGAGTACATACTGAAGAGCAGTGCAGGGGATAAAATATATGACCTTGTGAATCGACATGTTAAAAAAACCATTGATAACAGTATGGGTTTTGGTAAACCGTTAGTGTTAGCAACAATTGGTACTCAGCGTTACATTGACATGAAAAATTCGGCGGTTGATAGGTTTTCAAATAGCTCGGCTTCCCTGCCAAAGTCAATCACCAATGGCCTTGTCTACACAGAGCAGGCCCTTGATTTAGAAAATGAAATAGAGATTCAAATGAAAAAGTTCACACCGTTAGAGTTTGATGGTTTTGTTCGCCCGGTGTTTGAAGAGGATGAATGGATTTTGTATGCGGTGGGTGGTGGATTAGGTTTTTTAGCCGGTTGGGTTCAATTTGTCGCAATGTTTTCATAGTAGAAACGTGGCCTGTGAAATAGGCTGCTTCTACTGTTTTTTAGTTGTACCATTTGAAATGCAGTATTTGTGATTCAGTATTTCGAATTAGGTAAGTCGAAATAAGCATCAAACCCCCCTTCAGTTTGTAGTTCAATAACCGCTGTGTAAGGCAAGTTTTTTTTCTCATTGATAGCGAGGAGAGCCTGTGACATGTTGATAGAAATAGGGCCTATGGTGTGGTTTTGATTTTTGTCAGACCACGAAACGGTAATTTGGTTGTTTTTATAGGTTCGTTCTCTAAAGCCGTTGGAGCAGAAGGAGTCAATAAGAATCATATTACAGATGAATAATCCCTTTATCTTTTCTACGCGTATTTCTACATCCTTAACATCGGTTCGCGTTAGATTTTTGACAATCAGATTGTTGATAGTGGGTTTGTTGGTGGATGAAGCGGGTATTGAGCAAGCTGATATGCTGATAATAGAGAGGCATATGAGAAGTGTTGAAAATAAGTGTGTAGGAGTAATAATGTGTTTCATGGTGTATGTGTTCCCAGTTAGCGCGATTAGAACTGTTTTTAGTTGTTTATAACGACAGATGTTTAGAGAGGGCTGCAATGGATTTTCTGAAGGTTGATTAAATATTCGCCAGGTCTCGCGGATTTAGCGGTACTGGGTGTGCAGCCACCAATAATGACAACGGCTACAAGCGCAGTAATCGGTCAGACGTTCATTGATTAATCTCCGTCTATGGGACAATTGAATGATGCAAATGATTGTATTGTGCATAGTAGTGGCTAAAATAACCAGATTAAACTGGTTTGGATAAAAAGCATGTCAGATGAGCAACAATCACAAATCCCAAAAGAGCCTAAAGATCAAGTGCGTGATGCGAATACGGATGATCCAGCATATTTGATGTTTCAACAAGACGGTGAGAATGATTTTAGTGTTTCTATGAAAGCGCTTCCTTATAAAGAGTTACTTATGCAGCGTAAATAAAATTTATTTGAGGAGTATGTTGTGGATTGGTATATGCGTGTCGTTAAGGCATTTTTAGTAAAACTGCACATAGATCAGGTGCTTTTGTTTTGTTGTGTATTAAGTGTTGGTTTGTCGGGTGGTGTTTATGGGAAAGATGATTATAAAAATACAGTAAACATTGCAATTGTTACCGATGGTGTCAGCGAAAACTCTGAGAAGCATCGGGTGTTGTTACAGTCTGAAATTGCCGGACTGTTAGAGGGAGAGTACACGGTTAATTTTTTCAGTGGAGAGGAATATGAGGGTGGTTGGGCCCTTAAAACTATCCAAAAGGTATTCTCAGCAGCCGAGGATAATGACAATGTTGATATAGTTATTGCTCATGGCCTGGTTGCTAGTCATGTGGCTATTAATACCATGCATTTGAAAAAACCGACTATTGCCACTTTGTTTTTGGATAGCGATATTCAATCGGTACCGCAAAAGGGGAAAACAAGTGGGCGGCATAATCTGACGTATATACAGCACGAAAAAACATTTTTAAAAGATATACAGCTATACCGTGA